>WFOS01000070.1 GCA_015487975.1 Ardenticatena sp. | reverse complement strand
GGCAGGTGGCGTGGGGGTGGGAGTGGGCATGGTCACATACGCCACTTCGCCCAGCGAAGCCGCCACCAGCAAGCCATAGCCCAACGTTGCTACCCCTAACAAAACAGCCAGCAAGATGCTGGCAAGCACAAGTGGTGCTGTCTGGTTCAGCCGATTGGACACGCTGGAAACTCCTCGCATGGTGTGATGGTGGGATTATAGAGGAGAGGGGGCAAGGATACAAGCCACCTTGCACAGGTTCCCCTTCTACGTGTCATACCGTCGCAGAGCCGGGTATCTCCAGGCGACCAGGAGCGTCAGCAGGATTGTGGCGACACCACCCGAGACAATGGCAAATGAAACCCCCAACCATGACGCAACCAAGCCGGCTTCCAGTTCACCCAGTTGCGGCCCTCCCATAAAAAAGACCATGTTCACCGAGGTCATCCGCCCGCGCAGATGGTCGGGCGTGAGCATTTGCCGCAAGGTGCCACGAATGACCGTGGAGACGGTATCAGCCGCGCCCGTGAGTGCAAAGAAGAGGTACGAGAGCCAGAAGACCGTCGAAAGCCCGAAGAAGGCCGTTGCCGCTCCATAGACCGCCACGCTCGACAACAACACCAGCCCCTGATGGCGAATTCGACGGCGCAGCGAAAGCACGAGCCCGGCGATCAATGCCCCAACGGCTTGTGCCGTCGCCAGAATGCCATACCCGGTTGGGCCCACGTGCAGGAGTTCGCTGGCCACCAGCGGCAACATGGTGCGCGCCGATGAGAAGAAGGTGGCGAAGAAATCGAGCAGCATCGTGCTCCAGATGAGACGAGCGCGGTAGGTGAAGCGAATGCCTTCCAGAAACGCGTCCCACGTCAGACCGCTGAAATCGACTGCGGCACGCCCCCGGTAGTGCATACGCCAGAGCGCCGCAAGCACCGCGCCAAACGAAAGCGCGTTGACCGCATACACCCAGCCAATGTTCAGACGGGCAATCAGCAGCCCCGCCAGCGCCGGCCCGATGATGGTACCAATTTGCCACAAAAGCGTGTTGAGGCTGATGGCATTCGCCAGATGTTCACGCGGCACAAGGTTGGGCACCAGCGATTGACGTGCCGGGTTGTCGAACGCAGTTGTGGCAGCCAGCGCCGCTGTCAGCAGGTAAATGGTGGCCACATGCACGCGCCCACCAAACGTGGCAAGCGCCAGCCCCAGGGCCAGCAAGGCTGCCACTGATTGCGTCCACATCATGAGCCGCCGCCGATCGACCGCATCGGCGAGCATGCCACCCACCAGGGCAAAAACCACAATCGGCACAACCCGTACCAGCCCAAGCCCACCGAGCCCGAGCGCATCGACGCTCACGTCGAATGTCCTTCCCAGCAGGTGAATGGTCTGCGTTCGAGATTGCAGCAGGGTAAAGATGTGCCAACTCACGGCGGCTTGCTGCATGTGCGAGCCGATTGTCGAGACCAATTGCCCAAACCAGAGCAGGCGAAAATCGCGATACGTGAGTGCCGTAAAACGTGATGGCTGCTTCATTGTGGGCTTGCTCTCCTGTTCGAAAAAGGGCACGGTGCGCACCATGCCCTTCGCGTCTTCTGGTTGCGGGCTTATGCAGATGCACGCCCGTACAGTGTCGCCAATTCAGCCAATCCGTCCAAATGCGCTTGTGTGAGCGCATTCGGGAGCAAGCGCCAGCGCCAGTTGCCACCAGGACGCCCTGGATAGTTCATGCGGGCATCCGAGCCCAGCGAAAGCACATCTTGTACCGGGAAAATTGCCCACACCGCTGGCGATTGGGCGCCCAACCGCATCAGCGCCCATGCCACATCGTCAGGCTGATAGCCGAGGTAGCGGCGCACCATCTCGCGTTCGTGCGGCGTGGCTTGTTCGTACCAGCCGCGGGTGGTGTCGTTGTCGTGCGTGCCGGTATAGACCACGGTCGGTTTGGTGTAGTTGTGGGGTAAATGCTCGTTTGCGGGGCCGTCATCGAATGCAAACTGCAAAATGCGCATGCCTGGAAAGCCAAAGCGGTCGCGCAGGGCAATCACCTCAGGCGTAATCATCCCCAAATCTTCGGCAACGAAAGGCACATCTCCCAGCGCCACTTTCAAGGTGGTGAACAATGCAGCCCCCGGCCCTTTGACCCAGCGCCCATCGACGGCTGTTGGTTCACCATAGGGGACAGCCCAGTAGGATTCGAATCCACGGAAATGGTCCAGGCGGATGATATCCACCGTGCGCAACGTATGGCGTACCCGCGCTACCCACCAGGCAAAGTTTTGCGACGCCATGACATCCCAGCGATAGAGTGGATTGCCCCACAATTGCCCCGTCTCGCTGAAATAGTCGGGGGGCACACCGGCCACCTCGGTTGGCAAACCATCTTCGTCCAGGCAGAACAAGTGCTGGTTGGCCCACACATCGGCGCTATCATAGGCGACATAAATCGGAATATCGCCCATGATGAGGATGCCGCGTTCGTTGGCGTAGGCTTTCAGCGCCGACCACTGGCGGAAGAAGAGATATTGTTGGAACTTGTGCGCCATGATATCGCCTGCCAGGCGCATGCTGTAATGCAAGAGGACTTCCGGCTCGCGACGGCGGACCTCGACCGGCCATTCATTCCAGGGGCCGCCGCCGAAATGACGTTTGAGTGCCATGAAGAGCGCATAATCGTGCAGCCATTCGCCATCATGTTCAGCGCAAAAGGCTTCGAAGGCAGCACGTTCTTGTTCATCGGCAATACGGTCGAACCGGTCGAAGGCTTCGCGCAGGAGCGGCTTTTTCCATGCGATCACACCGCCATAGTCAACTTCGTGTGCCGGGAAGGCAGGCGCGTTGGCCAGTGTCTCGGCAGGGACGTAGCCACGCTGGGAAAGGGCTTCTAGGTCGATCAGAAGGGGGTTGCCCGCAAATGCCGAATGAGTCTGGTAGGGGGAATCACCATACCCGGTTGGCCCCAGGGGAAGGATTTGCCAGATCCGTTGGCGAGCGCGAACGAGCGTATCCACCCAGCGGTAGGCCATCTCGTTGATTTCGCCGATGCCGTAGCGTCCCGGCAATGAAGTTGGATGCAACAGTAAGCCCATTGCGCGTTGAAGGTTCATGAAGTCCCTCGCATGTTTGTTGAAAGATTTTTGGGAACGTTCTCATGTATGCGTGTCGGCAGTGTACCAGCAAATGGAGAGAATTTCAAATCACCAAAAGCAGGTTGTGGCTGTTCTGGTGTCTTTTTGGCCGGATGGGCGTTGGTGTTGCCGTTTGCCACATCCATGAGAATAGCCCATAATACCTTCTGCTCAACAGCATGAGCGAGGTTCATAATGGAACTCACCTGTGTCTTCATCGGTCAAGGGCTTTTACAAGCCGAGGTTGCCAAAAGCAAACTAGAAGCCTTTGGCATTCCCGCACTGCTTCAATACGAAAGCGTCGGCCCTGTGTATGGCCTGACGGTGGACGGGTTGGGGCAAGTCAAAGTCATGGTGCCTGCTGAACTGGCCGAAGAAGCCCGCATGCTCCTCGACGAAGAAGAGCCGCTCGATACCAACGAAACGCCTTGACCCTGTTGTTCGCCTTCTCAACCCTCATACGCGCTTGTTGACATTCTATTGCACCGTGTTGTTTGTCTTCTTTTCACGTTTTCATACGAGGCATGCAATGGTGAAAAAAGGGTGCCTGGTTGCCAATGCGCTCTTTGTCTTGCTATTCGCGCTCTCCGCTGGTGGTGTGTGGTGGTGGGCGCTCCGTGATCTGCCCTCACTCGACCAGATGGACGCCCACACACCACGTCCATCCGTGTTCATCTATGACCGCAACGGATGGTTGCTCTACGAATACACAGGCGAAGATGGCAAACATACGCCCATCACACTCGATCGTGTTCCTCAGACGTGCCGAAACGCCACGCTCGCCACCGAAGATGCCAGCTTTTACCACCACCCGGGGATTGACTGGCGTGGCATTCTGCGCGCTGGTTGGATCAACTTGCGCGAGGGGCGTGTGGCGGCAGGGGGCTCCACCATCACGCAGCAGGTCGTGCGTATGCGTCTGTTGGGGCAGGAACGGTACGAACGCACCTTGCGGCGCAAAGTGCGCGAAGCCGTGCTGGCGCTGCAACTTGAACGCCGTTTCGACAAAGATGCTATTCTGACCATCTACCTCAACGATACCTACTACGGGAATTTTGCATATGGGATCGAAGCCGCCGCTCAGGCGTATTTTGGCAAGCATGTGTGGGAACTCGACACCGCCGAATGCGCCCTGCTGGCTGGGTTGCCGCAAGCCCCCGCGTTCTACAACCCGCTCATCAACCTCGAAGCAGCCCGCGAACGCCAACGAACTGTCTTGCGGCTGATGGTGCGCAATGGCTTTCTGTCCGCCGAGGAAGCCGACCTTGCCGCCCGCGAGCGCCTGCATTTTGCCGCCACTCCGTTTCGCATCGCAGCGCCGCACTTTGTCATGTACGTGTTGCACCTGCTCGAAAGCGATGTTGCCGACCTCGTGCGCTCTGCCCCCGAAAGCCTGCATGTCTATACCACGCTCGACCTTGGCGTGCAAGAGATCGCCCAGCGTGCCGTCATCAATCGTCTGGAAGCGTTGCAGGCGACTGCCACAATCGACCACAATGTGCACAATGCCGCTGCCGTTGTGCTCGACCCACGTACAGGTGATATCCTCGCCATGGTGGGCAATCGCGACTACTTCGATATGGCGACCGATGGAGCAGTGAATGTGGCGCTCATGCCACGTCAGCCTGGTTCGGCACTCAAACCCATCACCTACGCCACCGCGTTCGATCCACAACGTGCCCCCAATGGACAACCACTTTCCCCCGCCACCGTGCTAAGCGATGTGCCGACCACCTTCACCACTGGCGACGGCAAAGCCTACATGCCCGTCAATTTCGATCGCCGCCATGTTGGCCCCATCTCGTTGCGCGAAGCGCTCGCCACCAGCAACAACGTGCTTGCCGTCAAGGTCTTGCAGTATGTCGGGGTCGAAAACATGGTCGAAGTGGCGCGTTCACTCGGCATCACCAGCCTCGACGACCCCGCTCGCTACGACCTCACGGTCACGCTTGGGGGTGGCGAAGTCACCTTGCTGGAATTGACCAACGCCTACGCCACGTTCGCCACGTTGGGTGTCTGGCATCCCACGCGAGCGCTCTTGCGGCTGGAAGATGGCTCGGGAACGATCCTGTGGGAAGCCCCCCCACCTCGCGGTGAGCAACGGCTCGACCCCCGCGTGGCGTTCATGATCAGCGACATCCTCGCCGACCCTGATACCCGTGCGCCTGTCTTTGGGCGCTACAACCCGCTCACGCTGGCATTCCCTGCGGCTGCGAAAACGGGCACCACCACCAACTTTCGCGACAACTGGACAGTGGGCTACACGCCCGAACTGGTGGTAGGGGTGTGGGTTGGCAACACCGACAACACCCCTATGCGCAATGTCAGTGGCGTGGATGGGGCGGGGCCCATTTGGCGCGACATCATGCAAGGCGTGCTCCGCGACCAGCGCCCCACCTGGTATACGCCGCCAGAGGGACTGGTGCGTGTCGAAATTTGCGCTGCCAGCGGCCTGCTGCCCACAAAACTCTGCCCCTATCGTCGCCTGGAATGGTTTTTGGAAGGCTTTGCCCCGACCGAATACGACCACTCGTTCATCGAATTGGAAATTGACACCGCGACGGGCTTGCTCGCTGATGAAGGATGCCAGGGGCCAATCGTCAAGCGGCTGTATCGCCTGCCGCCGCCTGAGGCGCTCACATGGGCACAGGAAAACGGTTGGCCGCTTCCGCCCACTCAATCGTGCCGCGCCATGGCGATGCATCTCCCTGACGAGGCTCCCCTCACCATCACATCCCCCGCCCCGAACGCGCACTACCGCCTTTCAGCGACGCGCCCGCGAGAGACGCAACGCATTCCCATCACCATCTCGGGCGCGCTGCCGCGCGTCGTTCGATCAGGCGTGGTGATGGTAGACGAACAGCCCATTGCCTACTTTCGCGAACTGCCTTTCACCATCTTCTGGACGTTGCAAGAAGGTGAACATACGGTGTACGCCATTGTGGATGGAAAATCCACCGAGCACGTGCGTTTTGTCGTTTGGCCGCCCAAGTGAGGCGGTCCCCCCTCAACCAAAAATCGACGGAGTGCAAGAATGAGTGCTCGACGAAAGGTGCTTCTGGTCGGTATACTGCTCCTTTTGGCTGCCGTTGCCTGGCTTGCGTGGCAATGGTACGCTCCCCCCGCAGCCCCTTCGATTGTGAAAATGGTGCCCGAAGAGACGATCGGCCGCCAAGATGCCATCGTGTTGGTATTCGACCAACCTATGGACCATGCCAGTGTGGAAGCCGCGTTCCGTATCACGCCGCCTGTGAAAGGCGTGTTTCGGTGGGAATCGGAAGGGACAGGCGAGCGACTGCTTTTCACGCCAACCGAGCCGTTGCCGGCTGAGACCACGGTGCGCATTGCGCTGAGCACCGATGCGATGAGTCGACGTGGTGTTCCGCTGGCACGTGCGTTCGAGGCGGAATTGCGGACCCCGGCGACGCTTGCTGTCGTGGCGGTTTCGCCAGCACCCGGAAGCGAAGACGTGTCGTTGGAAACGCCGATCGTCGCCCAGTTCGAGCGCGACGTCGTGCAGTTCACCAGTTTCGAAGACCAGAGCGGTATCGCCAACCCGTTTCGTATCACCCCAGAGGTGCGTGGATTTGTGCGCTGGGTTGCCCCCAACCTGCTTGGCTTCTATCCCGAAGAAGGCTTGCAACCCGGTACCACCTACACCGTGCGGCTTACCCCCCAGATTGCCCAGGGGGGTGAGCTGGAAGAACCACTGGAATGGACGTTTACCACCGAAGGCGTTGGGGTCGTCGCAACCATTCCCTTCGATGGTGCTGTCGAAGTTGACCTGAACACGAATATCATCGTCATGTTTCGTGTGCCGCCTGACGACCCCGATGCTGTTGTCCGGGCGTTTAGCGTACGCGAGGCGGAACATGGGCGCAAAGTTGCAGGCAACCTCATGTGGGAAACCGAAACGCGCCTTGTCTTTACCCCCGAGGCACCGCTTGCGCCTAAGACAACATACGAAATCGCGCTTGAACCTTCTGGCGCTTCGGTGCGTTCCCTCGCGACGTACAGCGCCACGTTTACAACGTTGAGCGTGTTGCGCGTGGAAAGTGTGGTGCCCGAACCAGGGACGGTGGATGTACCGACCAACCCCGACGAAACATTTCTTGCTGTGAAGTTCAACCATCCGGTTGTGCCGCTGGTTGGCATTGCCGAACAGGCAAACTTGCCTGTTCCCATCACCATCGCCCCACCGTTGCGTGGCACGGGTGAATGGGTGTCCACATCTTACTTCGTTTTTTCGCCGGATGAGCCGCTGCGCCTTGCGCAGCCCTACACCATTACCGTCCCCGCTGGTTTGACCGATACCCTTGGTACAGTGCTGACAGACCCCTTCACATGGACGTTCACCACCGAAGGCCCCCGTGTGCTGCAAGTCTTGCCAGAAGAAGACTTGATTGGTACGACATCGCCCATCACCATTGTCTTCTCGCACCCCATGGATCCCCAATCGGTAGCGGAACATCTGCAGGTAACGCTTGTGCCAACAGACACGATTGTGCCGGTCGATTTGCGCTGGATGGCCGATGAAGTGCTTGTCGTTAGCCCGCAAACCCCCTATCCTCACGGGGGAAGAGTGCGCATTGTGGTTGCAGCTGGGGCACGTGGGCCTGCCAACGCCCGCCTTGCGGAAACGTTTACCGCCAGCCGTGATGTTACCCCCAAACCGCGCCTGCTCAACCCGCCTGATGAGAAAACCCTGGAAGCGCATCGTCCGCTTGAATTGTCCTTCAACACGCCCATGGACCTGGACAGTTTGCGAGCGGCCATCACCATCACCCCCGACCCCGGCGACTACTGGCTGGATGGCCGCTATGAGGCTGACAGAGCAGGGCGTTGGCGCTATGTCCTCGATCCGTGGGGCGGATGGGACGCAGGGCAGACATACACCGTGACGATTGCCACTACTGCTCTCTCGCGCTTTGGCGAGCCTCTGGATGCGCCCGTTCGTTTTGCGTTCCATGTCAAAGATTTGCCGCCGCTTGTCGAACTGATTGGGACCGATTACGAATTTTCCATGTTCAGCGCCGTGACAGAAACCATGCAGATTGTGCGTGTGCGCAATGTCGAACGTGTCGAGCTGAAGGTCTACGCGCTGACCGAAAATCAGTTTTTCAACCTGCTCCGACAGATCAAGGTGCCAGGCGTCTCTTTCTCCACCAGCCAGGAACCATTGGCGGCGTGGACCCTCGACACGTCTCAGGCCACACCGAACGAGGCGCATCTCTTCAAAACCCGCGTTCCCCCTGATGGTCGACTGGAACCGGGGTTGTATATCCTCGACGTCGAAGGCATCGACACGCTTGACGACGGATCGACCAAAGAGGTCAGTGGCGACTGGCGCTTCGTCATCATGTCACCCTACAACGTGCTCTTGAAAGTCGGCCCACTGGATAGCCTTGTATGGGTCTCCGACCTTGCTGATGGCGCACCGGTGCCCAACATGCGCGTTCGCCTGTATGCAAGAGGGCAAGAGATGACCAAAATTGCAGAAGGCGAAACCGATGCAGACGGCTTGGCGCACGTCACATTTGCCGAACCTCGTGAAGGATGGGAGAACGTCTGGGCATTGGTTCAGGATGAAGATGGGCGCATCGTTGGCCTAACCTCTTCGGAGTGGAACGAGGGGGCTGAACCCTGGCTCTTCAACATCGCGCAGGATTTCTTGCTTCCATCTGTACGTGGTGCGGTCTACACCGACCGCCCTGTTTACCGCCCTGGTCAGCGTGTGTTCTTCCGCGGGGTGCTTTGGAATGACCAAGATGCCATGTACTCGCCATTCCAGGACACCGTGACCATGGCGATTATCGATCCGCAAGGCGATACCCTTGAACGGCGCGAAGTGGAGCTGTCTCCGTTTGGCACATTCTTCGGCGAATTCGATTTGAACGATGATGCGCCGTTGGGAAGCTATACCATCAGAGTGTGGTGGGGCGATGACTCGCGGGACGTGTGGGCATCATTTGGGGTTGTGGAATACCGCCTGCCTGAATTCGAAGTGAATGTCACGCCATCTGCCCCAGAAGTCAAACAAGGCGAACCACTCACAGCGACCATTCAAGCACAGTACTTTTTTGGTGGTGCTGTCTCCAATGGGCGTGTCAACTGGCGTCTGCTCCAAACCCCATATCGCTTCGATGGTGGCCTGCCTGGCTACTGGTCCTGGCATGATTCCGATGACGAGCGCGACTGGTACTACGCCTTCTTCCAACAGCGCCAGGAAGTGGTGGCATCTGGGGTGGGTGAGTTGGACGAGCAGGGTATCTATCGTCTGGATGTGCCCACCACCTTTCCGGAGAGCACGCAGGCGGTGCAATTGAGAATCGAAGCCGATGTCAGCGATGCCAGCAACCAGGTGGTCAGTGGCCGCGGGAGCGTGATTGTGCACCCCGGTGACTTCTACATTGGGTTGCGAGGGCACACATTTACGGGCGAAGCAGGAAAGCCGCTCACGTTCGATGTGCGTACGCTGACACCAGACCGCCAGCCATTTGCCAATGCCGAACTGGAAATCACACTGGCACGGCGCGAGTGGTATTCGGTGCAGGTGGAAGATGAAAGCGGCGCAACCTACTGGACGACGCACTTCACCGATACCGTCGAAAGCATCGAACGCCTGCGTACCGACGAGGACGGGGCAGCGGTACTGACCGTAACCCCCTCGTTTGGGGGTGTCTACACAGTGTTGGCCGTCGGGTATGACGCGCAGGGGCGTGAAATTCGCAGTCGGGCGTTTGTCTGGGTGTCGAGCACCGAATATGTTGGCTGGCGTACCGAAAACAACCGCCGCATCGAGCTGGTCGCTGACAAACGCGAATATACTCCGGGTGAGACGGCACGCATTCTTGTGCCTACGCCCTATACCGGCATGCGGGCACTGGTGACGGTCGAGCGTGCCACCGTCCGCCGCGCATGGGTCGTTGATTTGCCGGACAACAGCACGATCATCGAAGTGCCGCTCGACACTGCTGATGCCCCCAACGTCTATGTGAGTGTCACGGCGCTCAAATCTGCTGCCGACGGGCACTTGCCAGACATTCGGCTGGGCTACATCAACCTGCCGGTGGCGCTTACCGAGCAGACGCTCAATGTGGAATTCATCCCTGAACCGGAACCGCCATTCGAGCCACGTCAAACGGTCACGTTTACCATCCGCGCGACCACACATGATGGCGAACCAGTACCCAATGTGGAATTTTCCGCCGCCCTGGTGGACAAAGCGTTGCTTTCACTCGCTGAAGACCCCAACCCCGATTTGATGGAAGCTTTCTATGCGGAACGCCCACTGGGCATTCGCACTGGCGGCTCGCTTTTCATCAACGTCGACGTCATTTCGCGCGACCTTGCCCCCGGGGCCAAAGGCGGTGGTGGTGGCGGTGGTGGCATGGCGCTTCCCATGAACGTACGCGAGAACTTCCAGGAAACCGCTTTCTGGAAGGCTGATTTGCGAACCAACCAGCAGGGCGAAGCCCGCTTCAGCGTCACATTGCCCGACAACCTGACCACGTGGGTGTTGACGGTGCGGGGTGTCACACAGGATGGCCGCGTAGCCCAAAACAGATACGAAGTATTGACAACACGTACCTTCTTCGTGCGCCCATCCACACCACGCTTCTTCGTGGTGGGCGATGAAGCCCGGCTCAAAGCCATCGTTCACAACAACACCAACGAACCGCTGACCACGACCGTCACCTTCTCTGCAGACTCCCTCACACTCGATGGCTCAGGAACGGCGCAGGTAGTCATTCCGCCACGCGGGGCACAAACGGTTACCTTCCCAGTGCGTGTGGAAGAGGGCGAAGCGACACGGATGCTCTTCCATGCCGTCGCACCCGGCTATGAAGATGCTGTGGCGCTTACCGTGCCCATTTTCCATCGCACGACGCCTTCGGTAGTGGCAACCGCCGGACAGGTACAGCGGGGGCAGGTGGTCGAACGTTTCGTCATCCCGCCCGACGCCGACCCCACGCAAGGTGGATTGACGGTCGAAATTGCCCCCTCGCTTGCGGGAATGACGCAATCCGCCTTTGATTACCTCACCACCTACCCCTACGCGTGCAGCGAACAAATCGTCAGTTCGTTCTTGCCCAACATCATGACCTATCGCGCCTTGCGTGAAGCCGGGCTGATGCGTGCCGACCTCGAACCTGCACTGCGTATCAACATCGAAGTGGCCATCCAGCGGCTTATTCACACCCAAAATCGTAATGGCGGGTGGGGATGGTGGTATCCCGAAGGTAGCCGCCCCTGGTTGACCGCCTATGTGCTGTTCGGCTTGCACCATGCCAAAGCCGCAGGGTTCGATGTGCCGGATAGAACGCTCGAACGTGCTGAAACCTACCTGAAGAATGTGGTTGAACGCACCAGCAATGATGAGCGTGCTTTCGTCCTCGATACCCGCGCGTTCATCCTCTATGTGTTGGCTGAACGTGGTCAGGTGGACACCGGACGGCTTGTCACGCTCTACGAAAAGCGCAGTCTATTGGGCAATGATGGGCTGGCGTTCCTGACCATGGCGCTCGTCCATGCAGGCGACGAACAGGCTGAGCGCGTTCAAACGTTGGTAACGATGTTGACTGGGCGGGCCCTGATGAGTGCCTCTGGCGCACATTGGGAAGAAAGCGACCCAGATGCGATGGCAATGGACAGTAGCGAGCGCACCACGGCGCTTGTGCTTGATGCCCTGGTACGTGCTCGCCCCAACCACCTGCTCATTCCCGAAACCGTGCGCTGGCTGATCGGGGCACGTCGCGCCGAGGCGTGGGAAACGACGCAAACAACAGCGTGGGCAGTCATGGCGTTGACCGACTACATGGTGGCCAGCGGTGAGCTGCAAGCCGATTTCAGCTACCGCGTGATGTTGAACGGCGACGTCCTGCTCGATGAGCAGGTTTCACGTGAGAATCTGCTGGAACCGCGACGGTTGGAACGTACCATTGGCGATTTGTTGCTGGACGAAGCCAACGAGCTAGTCATTGCCCGCACCGACGACGGGGCAGGCCGCCTCTACTACGCCGCCTGGGTTGAGTACTTCTCGAACATCGAAGAGGTACCGCCCATGGAACGGGGGATTGTCGTTTCGCGCCGCTACGAACTGGCAGACCCATTGACGTTTGAAAGCACAGGCGAGGCTATTTCCCCTGACGAGTTGCGTGTGGGCGATGTGGTCATGGTGCGGTTGACGGTGATGGCGCCGCAAACGCTCTACTACTTCATTTTGGAAGACCCCTTACCAGCGGGGTTCGAGGCAATCGACCCCTCATTGCTGACGACATCACGGCTTGCGCGCGGGCCACGTGGTGAGCGCCTCGATTCGCGGAGCCGCTTCTGGTACGATGACTGGACACGTTCGGAAATTCGCGACGAAAAGGTGGCGTTGTTCAAGACGATCCTGCGCCGAGACACGTATGAATACACCTATCTGGCGCGGGTGACACAAGCCGGCACGTTCACGGCGTTGCCGGCGGTGGCATACGAGATGTACCATCCCGAGGTCTTCGGCCGGAGCGCCAGCGTGCGCGTCACCATTCGTGAATGAACGCCATGTTTCAGCGGAAAGGTCGCCCCCAAGGCAGGGCGGCCTTTTTCGTGCCAAAACAAAACCGCCAGACAACGGGCCTGGTGGTCGAGAGCGGGCGACGATTGTGGATGGATTGATGCGGTATGGCTTCGCTCGCGCACCGTAGAGCACCAGAATCGCAGCAGAGATGCCGATGGCGTCCCCACCGAAGGCAACCGCGAGTTCGACTTCATCGCCGACAAAATGTTGCTTCGAGACGATCTGCGATACAATGAGACCAACCGTTTTCCGATTTTTGGGAGGCGTAGCATGACTTCTTCGACCGCACCAATCAAAGTGAAGCAGATCTACGTAACCGATACACACATCGTTGTCCATCTTGAGGATCGTCGCGTCCTTCATATCCCTGTCGAATGGTATCCTCGCCTGTTGCACGCTTCGTCCGAGGAGCGCAACACCATCGAAATCTACGACGAGGTCATCCGTTGGCCCAAACTGGATGAGGACATTCGTCTGGCGGGCCTCCTCTCTGGTCGCAAAAGCGGAGAAAGCCGTCGCTCCTTCGAGCGCTGGCTAGCGTCTCGCAAACGATCCTGACCGAGCAAGGCGCTTCGCCCAGATGCTCTCAGAGCAACATGTTCCGAGGGGCTGCCTCGAATCGTTTGGTCTGGTTCGTAGCAAATGTCAAGCGGCTCGTTGACTGACAACACATCTCAAACATAGAGGGCCTTCCATCGGAAGAAGTGGGGAGAATGGCGGAGCGCATATTGGGGACGAGGAGCCTTGGCAAGTTCTGGGTTTAGGTCGCAAAGCAACCACAGACGCTGAAGCAAAGGGTGATGAGAAAGCAGCGCGCATTTGCCATAGCGCCAGCCGATTTTGAGAGAGCTGGCGTCCCAGAACCAGTGGAGGTCCACCAGGCTGCGTTGTTGTGCAGCGACGACCTGGACGCCTTGTGTCACCAGGAAGAAGGTGACGGCTGCGAGCACCAAACCCAGTCGCTCCAGGGCTGGGGAGCTTGCAGATAGATGCTCTCGACGCGGAGGACTTGTCGTCCAGGAACGAGGCTTCTGTGGACGTGTACGTGTACCAAGTCCAGAATCAGACTGGATTTGCTAGCATTGGGCCGGCGGTGAAGATGAAAATCAGCGAGGATGTCTACCTGAACGATGCCACTTGGCACCCCTTCGCCTCCAACGTAGTGTGGCCCCTTTCGGCCACGCCGGGTTGGAAGACTCTCTACGTGAAGACACGCGATCGGTTTGGGCGCATGCGTATGGATCGAGGGCTCTTCCAAGCAAAGCAGAAGCGCATCGCGGCACCCATTCTGCTTGTCCAACCAACCTCTGCATCACTCGTCGCTTTCTCCATCGACATGACCACAACCACAAGCCAGAACATGCCCGAAACCGCCAAATCATCTGGCCTTCTCTTTCCTTCCAGGCTGCGAATACCTTTCCATTTTCGATTTTACAAGGGAACGTTCCGAACTTATACTCTTCGTCAACATATGCCCACTACTCCACGGACGAAAACAAGGTGCTCGCCCTATGCGCAGGATCCAAGATGCATTCGATCTGATCGCTGCTCGCTGGCAGCAGTGGCTGATCGAGCCGAAATTCGAGATTCATGATGAGTTCGAGCGGCGGCGTGTGCGTTTGATTGCGACGCTCATGCTCATTCTGCTTGTAACCTACACGATTCCCAGTTGGATACGTATTTTCGTGACCGATATTGGCGAGTGGAAGTATTATATCGTGGCGACAAGCCTCACCATTGCCATCTCATATGGCGTCAGTCGTACACGTTGGTATCGTTTGGGCGTTTGGGCAACACTCTTCATGTTAGGGCTAGGGCCGTTGCTGCGCCTTCTTTCCCTGCATTCTCCTGGTGATTATGAAGTCTTTTTGGCTCTGGTGTGGTACTTGTATCTGATTTACATTGCAGCCTTCATCTTATCGCGGCGAGCATTTGCCACGTATACGCTTCTGTTGTTCATCCTTGTGCTTGGGGGAACGTTTTGGCATGGTGGTGTTTCGTGGCGACAACTCGTCGTCCCGATGGGCTTGTACAGCGTGAGTGCCCTGATTTTGTTTACCACATCATGGGTGTTGGAACGCAATACGCGGGCCATGCTCGAAAACGAACATCGCTTTCGCACATTGCTCTCGGTCGTGCAAGAATCGGTCGTCTTGCATGATGGAGAGCGCATCATCGATGTGAACGATGTTTTCGAGCAGACGTTCGGCATCCCCCGTGATCGGGCCCGAGGGCTTGCCATCGAAACCATCGTACCAACGACGATATTGGATGAGCTTTGCAATGCAGATCGTGATGATATCGTGGACATCGTCCCGCTCGATTCGTTCGATGGAGAAAGAATCTATGTTCAATTGCGGCAGCGACGTATTCTCTTTCGCCGTCAATCCATCTTTGCGCTGAGTATCCAAAACATTTCCGAACTGGTACAAGCGCGCCTGGACCTCGAACGAGAGCACCGCTTCCTCGTCGATGTCATCAATGCCCTGAGCCACCCATTTTATGTATTGGACGCCGAAACATACGACATCGTCGTTTCCAATCGGGCAGCCGCTCGTGACGCGCTCGTGCAAGGAGCAAAATGCTACAAAATCACGCACTTGCGTGACACCCCATGTGACGGCCTCGAGCATCCCTGTCCGTTGCAGCAAGTGAAGATATCACGCGAGCCGTATACTGTCGAGCATATTCACTATCACCCTGATGGCACACCCTATGTGGCCGAAGTGCATGGGTATCCCCTCTTCGATGAAGAGGGGAACGTGCGCTACATGGTGGAGTATTCGATCGATGTGACCGAGCGAAAAGAGATGGAGCGCAAATTACAGGAAGCGTTACGTGTAGCTCGGGAAGCAAGTGAATTCAAATCGCGTCTTCTCGCGAACATTAGCCACGATTTGCGTACACCGTTGAGTGGTATTCTCGGGTACGCGGAAATGTTGCAAGAAGATACGTTGGATGCAAGCGAGGTAAAACACGCGGCAGCACGTATTTTGCTCAATGCCCATCAGATGCTGAATTTCATCAATGGGTTCATCCACCAAGCAGAAATCGAAACGGGGCAGATCAGAATCAACTGGCGCACGTTTGCCGTGCATGAGTTGCTCGATGTGGTCGAGGCGGCTCGCAGTATTGCCCAGGCGAAAGGACTTTCCATTCGGACAGTGGTCGACGACAATCTGCCAGCGCAATTGTATGGCGATCCCTACTGGTTGCGCCAAATTCTTGCCAATCTGCTCAGCAATGCTATCAAATTCACCGACGAAGGCTGGGTCTCCGTGCGTTTGCGGCATGTGGATGAGGCACATTGGGCCATCGAAGTGGAAGATACGGGAATAGGGATTCCCAAGGAAAAGATCGAGACCATTTTCGAGGCATTTTCGCAAGTCGAAGAAAGTGGCACCAAGCGATATGCCGGCAGTGGGTTGGGCTTGTCGATCGTGTATCAGCTCGTGCAGCTGATGGGGGGAACGATCGAGGTCGAAAGCGAGATTGGGGAAGGAACCCTCTTCCGCGTGATTCTCCCCTACCAATCGCCAGCAAACTCGTAAGGGTTCTCGATGATGGGTGATTTGGCTGCGCAACGATCGACGAAGAAGGTGCGACGCGCGAGACGACGCGCCGCACCTTTGCTTTTTCCCGAGTCTCGCTCTCGCGTCTTATTGTGATTGCACCCATTCGGCTTCCAGGTCACGGATACGCACTATTTGTTGTACATTCCATTCATCATCCGAGTAGGGGGTCGCGAACCACGCATCCAAAATCTCCTTGGCGATCGGGATCGAGGTGGCGCGAAGACTGAGCGCCAATACGTTGGCATGATTCCAAATGCGTGCTCCGCGAGCTGTTTCAGCATCGTGGCAGAGCGCAGCGCGGATCCCGCGTACCTTGTTGGCGGCAATGCTGGCCCCTGTGCCTGTCCAACAGCAGACAATTGCCTCATCGGCTTCACCGCTGACAACAGCACGTGCCGCTCGACTGCTTGCCAGCGGCCAATCCACATCGGGGTCGTTTTCGGCGATTGCGCCGAAGAGCAAGACCTCATGGCCACGTTCACGCAACTCACGAATGAGAAAATCGGTCAACTCCGTGCGCTCGTCGCTACTCAATGCGATACGCATCTGTTCACCTCCCCTCATCGATGTTTGGTTCGCTTGCTTGGGCATATCGGATACCCATTCCCCACGCTATTCGCCTTCTGGCTTGGCAAAGGGGTGCACAGCATACACCCGCCGGTCGAAACTGCCGACGTAGAGCACATCGTTGGCGACGATAGGTGACGACCAGATTTCCCCATAGGTGCGAAAGCGCCACCGCTCTTCACCCGTTCGAGCGTCTACACCATACACAAGCCCATCCCAATCACCAAAATAGACCACACCGTTGGCCACGGCAGGCGAGGCAAAGATGGTATCCGACGCCTGAAAACGCCAACGTTCTCGCCCAGTGGCGCTTTCCAAGGCGTAGAGCACGCCACTTTCATCACCTATGTAAAGCACACCATCGTGCACGGCGGGTGACGATGCAACCTCGCCACTCGTCTGCACGCGCCATTGTTCGGTACCGTTTTGGGCGTCGAGCGCGTAAACGTACGTATCGGCACTTCCAAAAAAGACCATTCCATCGGCAATGGCGGGTGAGCTGATGATCTCACCATCGACATTGAATTCCCACTGCAGCTCGCCCGTTTCGGCATCCAAGGCATAGAGTCTCCGCCATGAATCGCCGATGTAGAGCATTCCTTTGGCAACCATGGGAGACGACCAGATTTCACCCCCTGTGGCAAACGACCAGCGCAATTCACCTTGCGCAATATCCAGCGCGTGAACCTTGCGGTCTTGTCCTCCATAGTAGATGGTCGTTCCAACAACAGCCGGCGATGAAACAATGCCACCACCAGAACGAAATTCAAACCGTTTTTCGCCTGTGCGTGTGTCCAACCCGTATATGCGGTTATCGAGCCCACCTACATACACCGTGTTCCCCACCACAACTGGCGACGAGACGACACTGCCCTGCGTCTCGAACCGCCACCGCTCACGGCCATCTGCAAGTTCGATGGCGTAGATGTGATTGTCGGTACTGCCGACAAACAAGGCACCATCGGCAATCACTGGTGAGGAAAAGATGCGCCCACTGGTTTTGAATTCCCACGTGCCTTGCGTCTGCCCATTTGGCACAGAAAACACACCAGTGTGAGCAGGGTTCCCACGGAACATAGCGCTTTGTGGTTCTCGTTGCGCGCAGGCAACGAGAACGAACATCATGAGGGTGGGTATCCATCCCTTCGACAACGATATTCGACTCATCATGTCTCCTTGGGTGCGATACGGTCTTGCCATGACCGTCGCACGAATCACGTGTTCTGCGACATGCCGCCACACACCTTAGGTGGGCACGACATCATCCAGACGCAGAGCACTCGTTGTTTCAAGATGGTTTTCGCATTGGATAGTGGTGTTTCAAAAAGCGGACCACTTCCAAATCGAAACAGTCTCGCCGCCAGGTGTTGGCAGCCGTAATGTGGGTTGCGTTAGGCAACACCCACAACGCCGACGTGGGGATGGCACGATACATGTCGAGGGCAGCATCCAGCGGCACCAGGGGATCACGATCACCCACGATGATGAGAGTGGGCGCGGTGATACGGCGCAAGTCGTCGAGCGTATGGCGATGGTCGGTCGTTTCCGGGTTGAACAGGTCGGCAACACGCCGGATGACCTGTTGCCAGGCATCGGGGCCTCCCTGTGGGGCGTGAAGTGTGCTCAGCCATTTGTCTAGCCCCAATTGCCGCCAGCGATCAGGGTTGGCGATTTCCAGTGTGTGTCGATAGAGGGTTGGATCTTTGGTGTAGTGCGCACGGTAGAGCACAAGCCGCGAGACACGTTCCGGCGTATCGAGTGTCAGGCGCAGGGCTACTGCACCCCCCATGGACGAGCCCAGCACGTGGGCTTCAGCAATGCCCAGTTCATCCAACAAAGTGCGCACGGCGCGCGCCATTGCCCCAATGGAGAGCGGTTCGTCGGCCGGCGGTGGTGTGTGGCCATGTCCGGGCAAATCGGGCGCAATCACCCGAAACTGCCTCGCCAAGGCGGGGATATGACGCCGCCATTCTTCACTGCTCATCCCCCCACTGTGCAGCAACAACAGGGGATACCCTTCGCCTTCTTCGATGAAGTAGGGCGTTGTCATTGATTCCCTCCTGGTGTGAGATGGGGCATAGTGTAGTCAAGGCGTCTCGAACATCAATTGCCATGCGCAAAAAACGCCCATCAACTCGCATGATGGGCGTTCTGGTGCTTCAAATGCAGGTTATCGGGCAGGCTGTAATTCCAGGCGCTCCGTAGCAGCAGATTGCACTGCCTCGCGGCTCCACGGAAGCGGGGCATATTCCATGCGCAACCAAAGCGGTACAAAATCATCGTAGTTTTTGTGGAAGAGATGCCCGCTTTGCCCCACGGTAATCACCACGCGCGAGGCATCCCAATTGCCAACATCGAAGAGTTCGCGATAGCCTGGCCCAGCACGCACCGCAAACGATTGGCCGAAAGCAAACGAATTGGCGTTCGGCGTCTGATTGTCGCCAGGCGTTGGCCCTGCTTCGACGTTGAAGAAGCGATTGAGGGGCGAAACATCACCAAAGACATTGTGTTTGAATGTGGTGGTGTGCAGCCGTCCCCACGTCCATTCCTGAACCAGATCGCCATGCTGGCGCCCCCACCAGTCAACGGCGGCGGCCAGCGCTCGCGCCATGATGTCGTCGCGGGTTTCGCGTTGGGGGGTGGTCTGGTCGTCCCACCAGGGATTGTCGGTGGGCTGTTGCAGCAACCATTCCATGAACTGGTAATGCCGATGCGTTTGGGCGAGATACTCATCGCGCAGATGTTCGGGAAGATCGTCGGCGACAGTGGCTTCGATAAGTTTCCAATAGACCACCTCGAAGATCCCTGCGCCAACTGAATCGCTTTCCAGCTGGAAATCCCATTCACGCAGAGCATCTTGTGCTCGTTGCGCGATGATGTCATCGGTCCGAACTGCGAGCACGTGGGGCACTATTTGCTGTGCAGGAATGCTGACTACGTCCGCTTGAATGGCCGCCATGTCGTCGAGCGTGAGTGTTGCTTTGGCAGTCAATCCTTCTTCGATGCGGCGGGCGCGGTTGGGTGTCGACCAAAGCGTGGCGATGTAGTAGGGGTAGGAATCAGGCACAGGTTTGTGGTTGGCGGTGGCAATATAGCCACGCGACGGGTTGAAGGTGTGAGGCAGTTCGTCGAAGGGGATGAAATCTACCCATTCGTAGTCATCCGTCCAGCCCGGCATGGGAACATCACCCACGTCGTTCGCGCGAATGGGCACTTTGCCCGCGCCGTAGTAGCCGATATTGCCATCCACATCGGCATAGACGAAATTTTGCATAGGGAGATCCCATTTTTGCAGCGCAGTGCGGAATTCATCCCAATTTTGGGCAGTATTGATGGGATACATGGCGTCGATGAGCGTGTTGGGCTGAGCGGTCGCCAGCCATTTCATGGCAATGGGCTGTTCCAAGTCGAGCACCTCGTTGACAAGCGGTCCGTGGCGCGAAAGTTTGACCTCCACCACCACCGGCTCGGCACGCCCTTCGACGCGCACTTCCTCACGCACCACTTCGAAAGGGAGATACTCGCCGTTGACTTCGTATTCGTTGGGATTGTCGGGGTTGAGCCGCTCGATGTAGAGGTCCATCACGTCGGCAGCCAGGTTGGTCATCCCCCAGGCGATACGCTCATTGTGCCCAATCACGATACCGGGAATACCGGGCAATGTCGCCCCGGTTGAATTGTAGGTGGGCGCACGCAGCGCCATCAAGTACCAGATGGCAGGTGTGCCAAACGCCAGGTGCGGGTCGTTTGCGAGAAGCGGGCGCCCGGTGGCGCTACGCGAAGGCGCCACCACCCAGTTGTTGCTTCCCAAGCCCTGCGCTGCGCCATCCAACACAAGCCCAACTTGTGCCAATGCACGTTCCACCGCCTCGAAATCGTGTTCGCTCAGCGAAAGGTCTTCCTCACGCAGAATGGTGAGAGCGCCGGCAGTGTAGCCGGGGAAGAGTTCGGCGGTCCGTTCCGGCCCCAATGCTTCGAGCAGTTGCGCACGCAGCAACTCGGAGCGGAACGAGTTGGTAAGGTCCCACTGCATCATCTTCGCCCACGCGAGCGTGTCCACTGGCGACCACGGCTCAGGTTCGACGCCCAGAATGCGGTATTCCAGCGGGTAGCGCCCTTTGTGGGTGGCAATGTAGGCATTCACTCCATCGGCATACGCCTGCAAGATGGCTTTGGTCGCGTCGCTGGCGTTTTCGTAATCCCGCTGAGCTGCGCGGTTCGTGCCCACGGTGCGCAAGAAAATGTCGGTTTCCAGGGTAGCTTCTCCCAGAATCTCACTCAGCCGCCCCAAGCCCACACGGCGCTGGAAATCCATTTGCCACAAGCGGTCTTGGGCGTGGACATAGCCCTGGGCAAAAAAGAGGTCGTGTTCGTTTTCGGCATAAATGTACGGGATACCATACGCATCGCGAAAAACCGTTACGGGGGCTTGTAAGCCGTCGAGGGTGAGGGTTCCATCCGTTTGCGGCCAAGGGCGGCGAATCAACCACGTTCCTCCAGCCACCACGATAACAAGCACAACAAGGATGACAACGACAAGCCAACGAAGCAGACGGCGCACCATGGCCTCTCTCCTGTGGGTTTCTCAGTTGCGGAATGCGCCTATTGTACGCCGAACAATTGAAGACCAAAAATCGAACTCCACGAGGCGCACGTTTTTCTAGAACCTACAAACCCGATTCCCACTCCGCCCAATACATGACAACCCATCTGGTATGATTCAGCACCTTGCGGAAGCGACGTATATGTTGGCGGTCATGCGCTGAAAGGCGTCCACCTTTCCACTCCACAAACGCCTGTTCGTGCCATCTATCCAGTGCAAAAGCCTCGTCAGCCGTCAGCAACCCCACGTAGTTCAAATCCAGCATGTTGCTCGGGTCTGCGACAAAGCGTTCCCACACCCACGGTGCCCCCCACCCAGATGGACTTTCCCACCAGTAGGGCTCTACCACGACGGTCGAGGTCGTCGGTGTCTCCGCAGCAATCCAAAGCCACCCGCCATGCAGAATCACCCAGCGTGCTGCCGTTAGCGCCTGGCGCATCCGCGCACGCGCAGCCTGTGTTGACGTATCGCTGTCACTTGGAGCTGCTGCATCGATGGTATGTGCCAACAAACCTCCGCCAAGCAACAACCAAGCCTGCTCATTATTCGACAAACGCACATGCGCAATAGCCTGTGCGGCGACGAGGTGCTCCATAGCGCACCAAGATGGCACTGGAAATGCCCACCCATCTTCGGCAGCCGTTTCGAGGATGAGGAAAAACGAGAGTGTCCTTGCTGGCATACGAATACGCTCCTATGGCATGTCACGAGCGCAACAGGCATTCACGTGCCCGCCCCCTCCTTGTTACAAACGGCGGCGCTTCTTCGCACGTTTGAGCCGCGCCACGTGGTCTTCGACGTCGTCTTTGGCAGGCGGTGGCGCTGGTGAAGCGGTTGCTTGCTGTGTTGACGACGGTGGTTTGGGCGGGGGAGCGGGGCTTTTCGGCGAACGACGAGCACGATTCTTTGCGGCGAACAACTGTTGCTGCTCCGTAGGACGCTCCACGACCGGCTCGGGTTGAAGCCGCCAGCGTTCCACCCACGTCTGCCACCACGCTTGCCATGCCGCAATGCTTTTACGGCGCACATCCAGGCGGCGTACAGCAATATCGGGCACCAGCAAAAGCGTGGCCAACACGAGCAAAAGAGGCCACACATCACGCACGCGCACGGCGGGCTGTGCCAGAGGATCCCAAACCGCGGCCGCATCCACATCGACACGGCCACCTGTTTCGCGTGCAAGGGTACGCAACGTTGTTTCATCGTACGCCACCAACTGGTATTCGGGCGAATAGGGAAGGACAAAGCCCGCCTGGGTCTGTTCGAGTGGGGTGCCGTTCGCATCGGTACGTAGCACCGTGACAAAGTAGGCACCAGGCTGGTCAAGATCGAGCGTCGCTTCGAAAGTGCCTGGCGCAATGGGGGGAACGACCATCTCGTGCACGGTGCCATTGGGCGCAATGAGACGCAAGCGTGTTTCACCAGGCTGTGCTGCAAGGTCTTCTTGCGCAAGTACGCTCACGCGCACCTGGCCTCCCTCAACCGTCACGCTGGTCTGCAAAGCAGTGGATTGCGGCGGTGGCAGCGTCCATGCCACCAATTGGCGCATGAACGCTGCACCTTCTTCGGTTCGCACGACGTCTCGTGCCCAGCGCGTAGTGAAATCGCTCGTCCACACGGCGGCACGCCCTAGGCCATAGCGCCAGTGCGCCAGTAGTGGATCTCCCTGCGGCGTCAACAATGGGGCGACGGCGGCGGGTTTGCGTGTTGTGCCATTGTAGCCCAGCAGCACCGGCCATCGAAGCGTCAGGCCGCGCAAAACGGGTGAAGGCGCTGCGACGACTGGGCGAAAAGGCTCTTCGATGACATAGCGCCCATACACACGAATGGTCTCTTTCAGAAAAATTTGTGGTATATCGCCAATGTCAGGCGCGGGGTAGAAACGCCCGCCCCCCTCGGCGGCCAGGCGTGCTAGCTCATCCAAGGCGGCACCATTGCCTGCTGCGACGACACTCAACGTGATGCCTTCTTCCCGCAATGCGTCCGCCAATGCCTGGTAATCGCCAGCCCGGCTCCATCCATCTGTCACCAAAATGATGTGGCGCACCCTGGCCGGAATGGCCACCAGTTCTCTTTCTGCGGCGCTCAATCCGGCAAAGATATTCGTGCCCCCCTCGGCTGCCAGTGTGGCAATCTGCTCTTCGATTGCACCGCGCCCCGGAAACGCTTGGGGTTCCAGGACCCATCGTGCGGCTTCATCGAAAGCCACCACCCCCACGTAATCAGCTTCGCTCAATAACGCAGAGGCTTGCAGGATGGCTGCCTTGGCGATATCCACTTTGGGAATTCCCGCCAGCGCCCGCTGGCGCATGGCATTCACATCGTTGGGATCTTCACAGTGGCATCGTCCCATGGAACCGCTTTTGTCCACTGCCAGCACCAACGCAATATTCGGCTCTTGCTTGCGGCTCCGCACACGCATCTCTACCGGCAATGCGTCTTCCACAGGGGTATCGCGCCACAAGCCCGCGCCAAACCCCTGCGGTCCCCCCACCATGACGAGCCCCCCACCAATGTCACGCACGAAGGTTGCCAACGCTTCCTGTGCCGACTGCGAAACCGCCGTGGCAGGAACGTTCACCAGCACCACACTCTGATAGCCTGCCAGCGCCGACGCTGATTCGGGTAAGGCGGCCGGTGGAATCTGCTCGACACGCATGTTGGCGGTTTCCAGCGCCTTCATCAGTGGAGCCGCGTCTTCCGACGAGGTCGCAACGATCAGCACACGCGGCGGGCCTTCGATGATCGCAAAAGCATCAGCACGGTTGTTTTGGCCAAATGTGTCGCTTCCGCGTGGTTCGATGCGCGCCTGCAGACGTAGAAAGCCGGCCTTGCTGGCGGGAATGTCGAAGGTGACGGTGGTTTCCCCGGTGGCGAGTGTGAGGTCGCGCGTCGCCCAGGGTTGCCCATCCAACAAAAGGTGCAAACGTACTGCACTGGGCGTATTGGCAGCTAGTACGACACGCGCTTCCAGTGTTTCACCTTCACGGGCAGACGATGGAAGGCTGAGGCGCGTCAACGCGACTTCGGGGCCTTGCACGCCCCCCTGAATGGGCACCACATCGATGGGAATGCCATACGCCTGCACCAGCGGCAACATCATGCGCCAATCGCCTTCGTTGGCTTGCCCATCGCTGAGCAATACCAAGCGCTTTTGGTAGTCGGCGGGGAAGAGCGTCAGCCCCACTTGCAATGCTTCGGCAATGTCGGTACGCGTGCGAATGGGGATACTTTCGATGCCGGGTAAATCGTCAAGTGCCCCTACCAGGCGCTCCACCAGAGCATTTTTGCCAAACACGACCACACCGGCAACGTCTTGTGCATCGCGTGTTTGCAGGGCGCGGCGCACAAACTGAATGGCGGCATCTTCTTCGCCAGGAGGAATGCTATCCGACACATCGATCAGGAAGACCACAGCGGTATCCTCGACAGAGCGGCGCACTTGCAATCCAGCCAATGCCAGCACCAACACTGTCAGCAAGATACCGCGCAACACGATAGCAGCCAGTTTGCGCCCACGCATGGCGGGGCGCGGCGCACGCCATGCCAGCCATAAGAGGGGTGGCACGAGTATTAGGAACCAGAGCATTTGAGGGTGAGTGACGGCAAGCCGCATAGGCACTGCCTCGTGTGCAGTTGGTTGTCGATGGGTATGATGGCACGAACAAGCAAGCGCGACAAGCGCGAGGGAAGAAAGCAGGTGTTGGTTGGTGGTAGGGAAGAGGGGAGGTAGAATGGGGGAAGAGAGGAGAGTGGAGCGTGAGGAGGTAGGTCATGCACATTCGAGAATTGGCCAAGCGGACGGGTGTTTCGCCCAAGACGATTCGTTATTACGAGGAAATTGGTGTCTTGCCGGCGCCGAAGCGCGCTCCAAATGGGTATCGTATTTACGATGAGCATGATGTCGAACGATTGCGACTCGTGGTCGGTGCGCGGCGTTTGAACTTGTCGTTGGACGAAATCAAAGAAATCATTGCACTTCGTGAACGGGGTGAAGCCCCCTGCCGTGTACTCCTCGACCGACTGAAAGAAAAAGCCGACGAGATCGCCGACCGTATCCGCGAATTGCAACACCTGGAAAGAGAACTGCGCACGCTCTACGACCTGGGGCAAACGTTCCCGACGGATGATATCGAAGGCAAGCAATGTATTTGCCACCTGGTGAGCGAAAAAGCGTAATCTCCATTTTCCAATCCCCATTCCCCCTTGACATTCCAGCCACTGGAAGGTGTAGACTCTCGATGAAACATTCATCATCGGGAGGAACCCCATGTCCAAACAGATCGAACTTATTGTCGAAGGCATGACCTGCGCCTCGTGCGCCGCGCACGTCGAACAGGCACTCGAACGTCTCCCCGGCGTGGCCGACGCTCATGTACCTGGGTGGGAAAGTAAGCGCGCCATCGTCACATTGGGTTCCGAAGTCGATCCCAGCGCCTTGGTGAGCGCCGTCGAAGAAGCCGGCTACCGTGCCCGCCTCGCGCCTCAGCACGACAACCAGCCATCAGCGGAAGGCGCGACCATCATGGTCATTGGGGGGGGCTCAGCAGGATTCGCCGCCGCTATCAAAGCCAGTGAGCTGGGGGCACATGTGCTCCTTGTCAACGATGGGCCCATCGGCGGCACATGCGTCAACGTGGGCTGTGTCCCCAGCAAAGCCCTCATCCGCGCGATGGAGCAGTATCACCGCGCTGGTGAACACCCCTTCCGCGGCGTTCATACCAGCAAAGGAGCACTCAACTGGGCGCAAGTCGTCGCGCACAAAGATGAATTGGTGGCCGAACTGCGGCAAGCCAAATATCTTGATGTGTTGGCGGCTTACCCAACCATTACCTACGTCGAAGGACGTGCTCGGCTTCTCGGCGAAAACCGTGTCGCCATTGGCGATACGACCTACACACCGGATGCCATCATCCTGGCCACAGGCGCCTCCCCCTGGATTCCACCCATTCCGGGTTTGGCCGACGCGCCGGTACTCACTAGCACGACGGCGATGGCCATGCGCACGCTCCCCCGTTCGCTCATCGTTCTGGGCGCAAACGCCGTCGGACTCGAACAAGCCCAAATCTTCGCCCGCGCCGGTGTCCCTGTGACCGTCGTCGAACTCATGCCACGCATTGCTCCCTTC
Source organism: Ardenticatena sp. (assembly GCA_015487975.1). Classification (GTDB taxonomy): domain Bacteria; phylum Chloroflexota; class Anaerolineae; order Ardenticatenales; family Ardenticatenaceae; genus Ardenticatena. Next base: position 30,401 of record WFOS01000070.1, on the reverse strand, counting down.
GAGGATGAAACCATCAGCGCAGCCTTGCAAGAAGCGCTCGAACAGGAAGGGCTCCTCTTCGAAACCAGCTTCGAAACAGAGAAGGTCGTTTCCACACCTGGGCGTGTGACGCTGCATGCCAAAGATGGACGCCAAGTGAGCGCCGAATACGTGCTCGTCGCCACTGGGCGTCGCCCCAACACGGATGGTTTGGGCCTGGAAGATGCAGGGGTCGAACGTGGCAAACGTGGCGAAGTCATCGTAGACGAGACATTGCGCACCACCAATCCTTACGTGTATGCCGCTGGCGACATCACTGGGCGTGACATGTTCGTGTACGTTGCTGCTTATGCGGGGGCGCTTGCCGCCGAAAACGCGCTCACCGGTGCTGGCAAGGTGTATCGCACCGATTACATTCCGCGCGTTACCTTTACCGACCCTCAAATCGCCTCCGCCGGGCTCACCGAAGCGCAAGCCCGCGCGCAAGGATACACCGTCCACGTCAGCGAATTGTCAATGGCCCATGTTCCACGTGCGCTGGCTGCACGCGATACACGTGGGCTGGTCAAATTGGTGGCCGATGCCAACACCGATCGCCTCTTGGGTGCGCACATCCTTGCCCCAGAAGCTGGCGACATCATCCAAATCGCCGCCCTTGCGCTCAAATTGGGGCTCACCGTCAGCGAGATACGTGAAACTCTGTTCCCGTATCTCACGAACGCCGAAGCCATCAAACTGGCAGCGATTGCCTTCGAAAAGGATGTCGAAGCGCTGAGTTGCTGTGCTGGGTAAATGAACGCAATCGGACAAGACAACCCTCAAAAACACCTTGCAGGAGGTCGGTTTATGAAAACATCCCCCGGAACAATTGGCCGTCTTTTACGTCTCTTGGTTGGCGCGCTATTCCTCGGCGCTGTGGTAATGCTGCCTACATGGACATGGCAATATGCCATACGTGTCGGTGGAGTCTTCCTAGCGCTTTTCTGTTTTTATCTCCTTCTCGGTTGGGCATTGTCGCGTGGGAGGAAACGCCTTTCCCCTTGGGGAGGTGCGTTCTTGTCCAATGGCATCATTGGGCTCGTCATGGTATTGGGAATGCCCAACGGGCTCATCCTTGGGCATGGCGAAGGATTCATCGGTGCGGCAGCCTACGTGGGCATCTCGCTGCTCATTGCTGCATGGCGTGCCGACCCAGGGTGGGAGGTCATGACGTTGCCAGCACTCGTCTGGCGACAACACAGTGCGCTCCCATGCCTGCTCTTCACGCCCCTCGATGCAATCGAAAAGAAGCATCGGATGCACCTGTTCATTGGAGCATTCATCGCCATCTGGTTCATCACCGCCTGTGCGTCCTCTCCCGACACAGAGGCACCACGCCCTGCGAACACGCCCATACCGACACAGTCCGACATGACGTCGCGCCCCACCATTCCCCTTCAACAGGACGATGAACCCGCGTCAGGAAAAACCGTCACGGTTGGGTTCATCGTTCGGGGGTGGACGTGAAGCGGCTGTTCGGCGACAACCGTCGCCTTTGTCCGGCAGGTGCCGGGCGTTATCGATGCCGAAGCAGACTTGAACCAAAGTACGCTCGTCGTCACGTTCGATCCATCGCAAACCGACAAAGCGACCATCATCAAGACGGTCGAAGACCTCGGGTATGAGGTTGCGAGTGAATTTCTACCGTCAGGAGGAGAATAAGCATGCCAGCCATCGATCTCGCCTTCGCATTTACTGCGGGGATGCTAGCGACTATCAATCCTTGCGGATGGGCGATGCTCCCGTCTTTCGTCGCCTATTACCTGGGGACGGATGATACCAATTTTGCGACCCAACCAACACACACACGGATCATCGAGGGCATCCGCACCGGCGTGCTCATCACCCTTGGGTTTCTTACAGTCTTCACACTCATGGGCTCAATCATCACCTTTGGGCTCCGATTTCTCGTGCGGTATCTCCCACTCAGCAGCGTCGGCATTGGGGTGCTCTTGACGCTGCTTGGCGTTTGGCTCCTTTTGGGCGGCAACCTTCCGTTCACGTTCCCAACGTTCACACCTGAAAAAGCACGCTCTCCTAAAGCCATGTATCTTTTTGGGCTGGCATATGGCCTTGTTTCACTTTCTTGTACGCTCCCCATCTTCCTGGCCGTCGTCGGCGTAAGTCTGCCACAAAACACCTGGGTCAACGTTCTCGTCACATTCGCTGTGTATGGCAGTGGCATGGCATTCGTGCTCACGAGCCTCGCCATCAGTCTGGCACTCTTCAAACAAGGCATTGCCAAACGTACCCGCCATCTCCTGCCGTATGTCCACCGCATTGGGGCATCGTTGCTCGTTCTCGCTGGTCTCTATCTCATTTGGTACCAAGGACGCTATTTGCCACTCATTCTAGGAGGATGAGATGAAATCACAGGCAACCACCTTCAAAAGTTTCATTGCCGGCGCATTTGCCTTGGCCGTCTGCCCATGTCATTTGCCTATCACGCTGCCCCTTTTACTCACGTTCACGGCGGGGACGACACTGGGAAGTTGGCTCGCAGGACATACCGTCATCTGGTTTGGTGTCTCAACGGTGCTTTTCGTTGTCAGCCTCTTCCTCGCACTCCATTGGGGGCTCACCGAAGAAGACGAAACGTCAACATGCACATCTTGTGCTGCTGCTGAAACAAAACACCCCTACCGCCGGCAGATCCTGACCAACTGGCTGTTGCGCGGTAAAGAGATGTAAATCTTCATCACGCTTATTCTCCCCTATTCATACCGACGTGCGCCCCTGGGAAAAGGGGCGCACCTGAAGTTTGGTGGCAGAGGTGCTGAGTGTCGGGCGCTACACCGTCACGCTGTTGCTGATGACCTTGGAGGGGAGAAGGGATTGGAGCACCTGGACCTATGCCGTGCTGGTGTTGGCCGCTTATTGCGCGTGGGGGCTCAGCGGGGACCTCGGGCGCCGACAGGCTGGTGGCAGGGCGGGGGGTGCTGCCCCTCGAACAGCGTGTGGCGCACTTACCGAGCAGCCTGGTGGGGCCATCACCGTTTCCAGCCAGTCCCCCTGGAATGTGTGCTCACCGCTGGAGATTTGTCTTCGGCCGTCTTCGAGGCTTTTGGGGCGTGCCTGCCCCACCCAGGAGGTGCGACGCATCTGCCCAGGAGCTGCGTCGCACCTTACTCCTCACCATCTTCCACGTTCCCGCAACGCCGCAATCGCCTCATCGATCTCCGCAATGCGCTCGTACTCCGCTTCCCAGAAGTCGGGCGTCATCATGCGGTCGAGGTATTCCTCGTCGTAGCCGAAGCGCGTCCAGAGGGCTTTCTTCATCTCGTGCAGGCGCTGCTTGGCAGCCATCGAGCGTGTTTCCAGCACTTCATGCGTGGTCGCCCCTAGGAAGGCCGCTTTCGCCCACATCTCCAGGTCGTCGGTGGTGATGGGGCGCCCCCAGCGCGCTTCCAGGTCGCGCATGACGCTGGGGTAGCGGTCGAAGCCGTCGGTTGCCACCGTGACCACGTTGTCGTCGGGGCCCAGCCCCAGCAGTTTGGCCGTCTTGATGGCGCCAATCACGTTGCAAACCCCGCTGGGGCCAAAGTGCCCGCGCAGCGCCTCGGCTTGCTCGCGCGGCACGCCCAGTGCCTCGACCAGCACGTCCGTACCGTCCTGGATGACCTTCGTGCCGCGGATGGTCTCCTCGTCGTGGATGAGCATCACGTAGTCGGTGGTGAGCACGTTGTGGATGAGCGTCACCATCTTGTCGCCGATGCCCTCGATGCGGTGCACGCCCTGCCCGCCGCTGAAGAGCGTGGGGCACTCGCGCGGCTCCAGGGCCACCACCACCGCGTCGGGGAAGACCTGCTTGATTTCGTCGCCCGCGGCAATCGTGCCCGCGCTGCCCGGCGCACTCACGAAGGCGCTTACGCGCCCATTGCCATATTGGCGCGCTACCTCGATAGCCGAGTTGCCTGTCACGTAGCGGTGGAAGCGGTAGTTGGGCAACAGCTCGAACTGCGCCAGCACCTTGTAATTGGGGGTGCGCATGTACTGCTCGTGGGTGCGCTCCAGCGTCAAGATCACGTCGCTCTCGGTGCCGGGCGTTAGGTCCAGGTCGCCTCCGTAGCGGCGGATGCGCTCGTAGCGCTCGTCGCTCATGTCGTCGGGCATGACCACCAGGGCGCGGTAGCCCTTCAACCGCGCCACGTAGGCCGTGCCGATGCCGAAGTTGCCCGTGCTGGGACCAACGACGGTTTTCTGTCCGGGGCGCAAACCCTCGAAGGCTTCGGCTTCTGCCAGCGTGGCATAGGCAGGACCAACTTTGTGGCTGCCGCTGGGGAAGTGGTCGCCCAGCATGACGATGATGTTGCAGGCCACCCCCGTCAGTTGGGGCGGTAAGACCACGTGGTGAACGCTCAGCCCGTCGGGCTTCCAGGTGATGCGAAAGAGGTTGAGCGGGTCGAACTCATCTTCGGCGGTGGCCACCCGTGCGCGCAGGTCGCGCGGCAGGTTGAACGGGTGCAACATTTCGGCGTAGGTGGGGCCGGGGACAATGGGGGTAGCGTGCGTCGTCATAGGCTGCTCCTTGTTCAAAACTGGTCGTCGAGATAGGCTGAATGCTCGCGCAACCACATCTCCAAGTGGCGTGCCATACGTTCGATATCGTCAAGGTGTTCCGTGCAGATGCGATACAGCTCTTCAGGTGTCACATCACTATAAAAGTGCGTCAGCCGATTGCGGTAGCCGGCCATCATGCGCAGCAACGCACGTTCTTCTTCGGTGAGAATCCCCACCGCGTGCAACCCGTCGGCAATCGCTTTGTATTCTTGGGGCGCGCGGGCAAACCCTTTGGCAAGAATATGCCGTCCCAGGTCGAAGAGGGCTTCAAGCGCGCGGCGCAGGTAGGATTCGGCCGCCGCCGGGGCATGTAGCGTCTGCAAGAACGCATCCGGTGTATCCAGCGGCAAGGCGCGAATGTGGGCAACCATGTCGGCGATCCACAACAAGCGCTCGCGCACAACTTTGGCGCGAATTGTACCGGGCGTCACTCGTTCTCCCCTTTTCCGAAGATGCCCTCTTTCTTGAACTGCTCGATGGCCTCACGATACCAGGGGTAGAGGTCGTTGGCGCGCGCCAGCACGTAGAGTTGGTATTCGGCTTCGGCGTCCGGGTCAGGGGTGTAGAGCAGCTCGCCCCGCACGATGTCCACCGCCAACCAGATGGAAACGTCCGGCGCGACGACCAGGTCCACGCGCGGCACGTCGAACAGGTCTTCCAGCGCCAGGGCCAACTCGACCTTCTCCTCCAGCGAGAGCCGCCGCCCCATGCGCGGCACCACGCCGATGTCTAGGTCGGATGGCGTGTCGCGCCGCAGGTGTACCTGCTCGCCCCGCACGACGGCGGCGGCTTCTTCGGCGCGACTTCCGAAGGCGTAGAGAGCGATGAGGTCGTATTGGGTTGCTAGGTGTGCAAGTGCGTCCACAACCATTGAGAGAGACACCATCGACAAGGATTACAATGGCAATTCGTACGACCAGATTGGCCGAATATCATGTTCGCGTAGGTATGTCTCGATGCTCGGAGGAAAATCATACGCCACGAAGAGGCGCACCACCGGTATTCCTTCTTGCGCCTGCAATTCCTCGACCAAATCCAGAAAACGTCGAATCTCCTTGCGTGATGGACGCACCTTGGATTCGCCAACGATCAGCACGCGCTGTCCATTGTGCCAACCATAGCCGAAAATGTTGAGTTGGCGTTCTCGCGAGCCAACCCGCATGTAGCGGCGGACGAGTCGCCCTTCGACTTCGATTCCTTCCTCGTGCAGCAGCGTCGGCAACGTGCGAATGGCGCGATCTTCCAGCGTATATCCCACAGCATTGGAGACGCCTTCCACGCGTTCGCGCGTCACACGGTGTTCCGCAATGAGCTGGCGCAATTCTTCTTCCGTCCGCTTCTGCGCCTCGGCCAACTCGGCGACGGCCACTTCCAAGCGGTCGAGGCGTGCTTCTGCCTGCTCGAGGCGCGCTTCGATGCGTTTCTGCGCCTCGATCAATTCGGCGATCTTGATTTCCGTCTGCTTCTGTGCCTCGGCCAACTCAGCAACGACCACTTCCAGGCGGTCGAGGCGCGCTTCGGTGCGTTTCTGCGCCTCGGTCAATTCGGCGATCTTGATTTCCGTCTGCTTCTGTGCCTCGGCCAGCTCGGCCACGGTTGCTTCCAAGCGCTCGAGGCGCGCTTCGGTGCGTTTCTGCGCCTCGGTCAATTCGGCGATCTTGATTTCCGTCCGCTTCTGCGCCTCGGCCAACTCAGCGACGGCCACTTCCAAGCGCTCGATGCGCGCTTCGGCGCGTTTCTGCGCCTCGGTCAATTCGGCGATCTTGATTTCTGTCTGCTTCTGTGCCTCGGCCAACTCAGCAACGACCACTTCCAGGCGGTCGAGGCGCGCTTCGGTGCGTTTCTGTGCCTCGGCCAGCTCGGCCACGGTTGCTTCCAAGCGACTCTGCGCCTCGACCAATTCGGTAATTTTGATCTCGGTGCGCTTCTGCGCTTCGGCGAGATCGGCGACAACCTGTTTGAGTTCGTTGAATTCCGTCTTCGTAACTTGTTGGTCCAATTGTCGCCATTGCTCTTCGAGTTCTTCCAGCAACAAGAAGAACGCCTCTCGTGAAGTGGGGTCCATCTTCTCGAGCGCGCGAAGCAATTTGACCCGAAAGCCCATCCCATACTCCTTTCATCTATCGAGCCCGCTTGCGTGAATTGTATGCTCTTCGAGAACGAATATCAAACTTTTCCTGGTACTCAGTCATGCGAGGTGATTCTGTGCTCTCAACCACGTATCGAGCGCATCGGTGGTCGGTTGCAGGCGCACCGCTTGCCTCTCGTCTTCCACAGCGCGCATGGCAGCAGGAATGTCTTTCAGCCCGTTGCCGGTGACGACAATCACCACGCGCTCATCGTGTTGCACCATTCCATCGGCCAGAGCACGGCGCAGACCAGCCAACGCCGTTGCCGCGGCCGGTTCGGCAAAGACGCCCGTCAGGCGGGCGAGGTCGCGCATGGCGGCCAGAATGTCCTGGTCGGAAACGGCGACGAACGCACCATCGGTTTCGCGCACAGCACGCAGGGCTTTCAACCGGTCGCGCGGCACGCCGACGCTGATGCTGTCGGCGATCGTGTGGGGCACAATGGGGCGAATTTCGGTCGTTCCACGCTGCCAGGCTTCGTAGAGCACGGCGCTCCCTTCGGCCTGCACGCCCATCAGGCGGGGCATACGTTCGATCCACCCCAGTGCGAGCAAATCGGCAAACCCTTTGTGCAAGCCACCGATGATGCAGCCGTCACCAACGGCCACGAAAACGCGGTCGGGTGCTTCCCACCCCAACTGTTCGGCAATTTCGTAGGCGGCCGTTTTCTTGCCTTCGGTCATGTAGGGGTTGTACGCGGTATTGCGGCAGTACCACCCTTGCCGGTCGGCGGCTTCGATGCAGAGATCGAACGCCTGATCGTAGGTGCCCTCAACGAGCACAACCGTTGCACCGTAGATGAGCAGTTGCGCGATTTTGGCTTGTGGGGCGCTGGCAGGCACGAAAATGACACTTTCCAGCCCGATGCTGGCGGCCATACCGGCCAACGCAGCGGCAGCGTTGCCACTGCTGGCCGTGGTGATGGTCCGTGCACCAACTTCCTGCGCTTTGACGACCGCGAGGGCACTGGCACGGTCCTTGAACGAGGCGGTCGGGTTGCGCCCATCGTCCTTCACCCAGAGGTGGGGCAGGCCCAGTGCATCGCCCAAGCGCCTGGCATGGTAGAGCGGCGTCCAGCTTACGTCGAGCGGGGGGATGAAGCGTGGTTCGGCAACCGGAAGCAGGGGAAGATAGCGCCACATGGTGCGCCATTGGCTGGCCGCCAGCGTATCGCGGTCGGTGCGGGCGGCAATGGCGGCGTAATCGTACACCACGTCGAGGATGCCTTCGGTGCCGTGGTGAGGGCAGACGTAGCGCACGGCGTCTGGGGCGTATTCTGCGCCGCAGATGAGGCACCGCAGGCCGATGATGGCGCCGTATGCTGTCGTATCGGACATAGGCTATTCTCCGTCTGCTTGGTCGGCATCGTCTATGCGGGCAATGACCTCGGCAAACCGTTTCAGGTCGGCCCGTACACGCTTGAAACAGGCGCGGAGTTCTGAAACAAGCAGTCGCACTCGTCCTGAGTGCAGATTGAACATGTAGATGTGGCGCACCACGTGGCGAAAGCTGCGATACTCCTCGAGAGAGTCACGGCTGGCACGCGAGAGGACAGCAGGACGTACGCCGGGAACGTCGGCGGCCATCTGACGCAACAAGTCGGTATGCCAGGGCGGTCCGCTGGGGAGCGAGCCGTCTATCTCGCGGGCAATCGTTTCGAAGAGGTGTTCCAACCCAGTGTAGAAGATGTGGAGGTTGACGGCTGCGGCGTCCAAGTACATGTCGTCACCCGTCCGTTGGGCCTTTTGCATGGCCGCCTCGGCACGCGCAACGGTGCGTTCCACATCCGCGATGGTCTCTCGAATGAGGCCTGCCAAGAGTGTCCCGGTCATAGGTCCACCCTCTCGCATTCGATACGTTCGCGCAGGGCGGGGCGGGCGTCCTCGATGAGCATCACGTCGAAGGCGAACTCGAAGGGGGGCGCGTTGAGACGGCTCCAGGCGCGCAACACGTCGCGCCACCCCATGCCCCACACCGCCAGATCGATGTCGGAGCGCTCGTCGAAGAAGCGGCCACCCTCGCGCGCCAGTGAACCGAAGAGCACCACGCGCGTGGCGCCAAATTCCTCCTTGAGCAGCCGAGCGGCCTTCCGTGCCTCAGCCCAGGCCCGTTCACGCCGTGCGGCCAGCGCGCGGGCCCGTGCCTCGCGCCGCTTGCGGTGCGTTTCACGGTAGCGTGCCAGTTGTTCGGGTGAAAGCGGTTGGCTCATGTTTCCTCGCCAATTCGGATCAGCACATCCAAAAAGGCGTCCAGATCGGCCCGCAGGGTCTCGAAACAGCGAGGCACCTGCTCGGCCAGTGCCAGAACGCGCTCGGCGTCGAGGTTGAAAGTGTAAACGTTGCGGATGACGTGGCGAAAGGTGCGCAGGGCGTCGAGACACGCATACGTCTCCGCCGAGAGAACGGGCGGTCGCACATCCGGTATTTCGGCGGCCATTTGCACCAGCAGGCGACGGTGCCAGTCGCCGCCAGAGGGAAGTTCTCCGTCAACCGTGCGGGCGATGTCCTCCAGCATGTGCTCCACGCCAGTGTAGAAGGCATGAACGTTGAGCGCCGTGCCTTCCAGATACGCTTCCTCTTCCGGGTGGCGGCGTGTCGCCTCCGCGCGGGCTTGCACTCGTTGCACCACGTGGGTCAATTCTTCCAACTCACGGCGCAGGCGCGCCGCCAACGCGCCGTAGATCACAATTCCACTCCTTCCGATTCAATCACGGCTCGCAATGTCGGCGAAGCCAACGCACCGTCCACCAGGTCGAAGGGCGTTTCGCCGAGCGCCTCGACGGCTGCCCAAGCAACGAAAAAACGGCGTGGTGCGATTCCCCACACCGCCAGATCGATGTCGGAGCGCTCGTCGAAGAAGCGGCCACCCTCGCGCGCCAGTGAACCGAAGAGCACCACGCGCGTGGCGCCAAATTCCTCCTTGAGCAGCCGAGCGGCCTTCCGTGCCTCAGCCCAGGCCCGTTCGCGCCGTGCGGCCAGCGCGCGGGCCCGTGCCTCGCGCCGCTTGCGGTGCGTTTCGCGGTAGCGTGCCAGTTGTTCGGGTGAAGGTGGATAGCGCATTCCAATCGTCTCTTGGGCAACGAACCGCGTTCATGGGGTGATGGTGAGTGTGCCTACCGTGAGGCTACCCGCGCCATCGGGCGTTGTCAAGGGGCTGATGTCGCGCAAGCGGTAGAACCCCACGACCAGGCTGTACGTGCCCGGGGGCAGCGAGTCTACGCGCACTGCCAACGTATCCGTGATGACCTCCCCAACCTGCCACGTTTCTGCCGAGCGCCAGCCATTTTGGGCCGCGCTATCACGCTGAGCGACCTTTTCTCCTTGGGCATCGAAGATGTGGACGAACGTCTGCACCGGTTCGCCAGGGGCGTGGAGTACCTGCCAGGTCAAGCGCACACCTGCTATCCCGAGGTCAGGTGTGGGGGTGAAGGCGATCGAACGCAGATGCAGGATGGGAACACCATCCAACGCAAGCGGTATATCGGCCTGCGCAGCTTGCCAGGTGGTGCTGTCGAAGTAGAAGGTGGCCCGCACGTCGTCGAAGACGATTTCATCCACGAACGCTTTGCGCGTGGATGCCACCTGATCGAGCGCATTGGCCAGCCGCGAAGGACCATCACTCACAATCCAGAGCGCACGAGAGTCTTCGACCTGGTCGAACACGCGCGTGGCTTCCAGTGTCGGCAGCTCGCCCGACGCTACATTGGTTCCCAAAATGGGTGCCCGCCCGCGATAGTGGTTCAAGAAGCGTTCCGTGCCTGGCGGCCCATCTTGCCAGATGCGCAGGCGCGATGCGGGCATCTGTTCGATGGTGTTGGCCACAGCGGCGTAGGTGGGCGATTGTGCCACATGCGCCTGCCAGAGCAGTCCCCACGTGGCGAGGATGACGAGCATGCCACCCCCTGCGATGGAGCGCCAGGGGCGTGTCAATGTTGCCACGGCGGTGGCGAACGCCAGCCCAGCGACGGTGAGCGCCGCAAGCAGCGTGGGGAAATGTACCTGCGTGGTTGGCATCCAGGCAACGTCCAAGGGAGCATGCAGTCCGAGCCGCACCATGTTGGGAATTTGCGCATAGCGGACCTGAAAGAATGTGGGCAGGGCGTACGGTTCGAATCCCAAATTGGCCAACCAGGCTTCGTGAATATCGAAATCCCACAACATGCCAACGGTGTTCACGCCAATGCCCAGCACGAGGAAGAGGCCGAACAGACGCGGTCGGCGGGCGGCAATCGGCGTGGCGAGCCATGCGAGCAATGGCACGGTGGGCACAAGGAAACGAGGCCCCCACGCTGAGCCACCGCTCCACATGTACCACTTGCCATACAACAAAACATACGTGAGGAAGGTGCCCAGGGCCACGAACGTGCCGTATGGTGCGCGTCGCCAGGCGGCACGTATGCCCAGTGGCAGAAGCACGAGCCACGGGACATACCAGAGCAAGCCGCGCCCGGGCGAAATCAGTTGTCCGCTGATTCCCACCAGCCAGTTGGCACTGAAGGTCTCGAAATCGAGATAGCCGCTCTCGAATGGATGGCCGAAACGCGCCCAGTTGTAGCTCAGCACGACGACCAGCGAAACGAGCAATGGCCACATTGCACTCAACCAGACGCCCCATGGCAATGCCCGCCAGCGTTGCAGCGCTTCGCGGGGAGAGATCTCGCGTGGCCAGGTGATGAGCAAGGCTGCGATGGCAAAAAAGGGCGCAACGATGGCGTGTGCGGAACGTGCGACGATGCCAAGCCCCACCCATGCGCCAATGCCAAAGGCGGCGCGGCGACTGTGTGGGGTGGTTCGCAACGCCAGCAACCGCTCGAACGCGCCAATGGTTGCGAGGGCCACCAGCGGTTCACTGAAAAATGTTTTCGTGTAGGGCCAGGCGACACTGCCAAGCGCCCATGCCACGGTGACCAGCCAGGCGGCTCTACGCGGCATGTGGTGAAAGGCGCGGCGGGCAGTAAGATAGAGCAGCAGTGCGCCCAGCGCTGTCAGAAGCGGCGAGAGCAGCAACGTTGTTTGTACGGGGCCCAGACCAGGCAACACGAACCCCAGCACAGTGAGCGGAAGGCCTGCTACACTGGTGCCAATGCCTTTGCGCGAGTAGAGCAGACCATCACGCCCATACGTGCCTTGTTGAATGTCCATCCAGTGGAGTTGCTCGATGTCGTAGCGGCCGTAACGCACCAGGCTATCGTCGACGGCGTACATCGCAAAGCCATCGCTGGAATGCAAGCGGCCACTCCACAACAGCATGGAAGCCGCCAGCACCAGCCATGCCAGATGCAACGCGAGGCGAATGTCGGTCGTCGGTTGGCGGTTCATGCGGCGCTGCTCCTTGTCGCGTGCTGGCAGAGGCGCCAGCTATGCCATGCTAGCCAGGCCAACCCTGCCGTGCGTATCACGATGATCGTTGCCAAGATGGCGGGATATGCTGTCCACAAATGGAAATACAACAGCTCCAGCACATTGAGCACCGAAAGCAATACCGTCAGCGCGACGGCGTGCCACGCAGGCGACCATCGTGATGCCAGTGGAAGCACGAGTAGCACCCACGGAAGGACCCACAGCAAAAATTGAGGGCTCCACCCGGGGCTGGCCAGCAAGAAGACGCTCAATGTAAGCGCATGAAAGCCAATTTGCACACGCGGCTGCTTCCAGTCGAGCGGGCGTGTCCAGAACCAGAGTCCAATCAGGGCGGCAATCGTGAGAATGAGCAGCCCTGGAATTCGTTCAGGGTGAATGGCTTGTGGGGGGGATGGAATGAAGCGTTCGGGACTCACCACGCCGTAGCCAAAGTAGCCTGAAAGCAACGCCCAGACCGTTTCCCACGATGAACGCCCCGTGAGTGAACGGAACGTTGCCAAAAACATCTCCGGGTTGCGCCACAACCAGGGAAGGCTCAGCGCTGCCATGCTCCCAAGCAGTGTTGCGCCGAGACGGAGATTGTCACGGCTGAACCAGCCACGCCAGCCCGCATCTGGGGCGCGGAAGCGCTGCACGGCAACGACAATGGGCAGAATGGGCGATACTTTCACGAAGAAGCCAATCCCCAGCGTCAACCCTGCCCACGCGGGGCGTTCCGCGAGGATGAGCCAGACGGCGAGCAACAGCATGAAGACCGCCATGCTGTCGAACCAGCCAGCCCACGTGTAGAGCGGCACGAACAGCAAAGCATAGACGGCCGCCACCCAGAGTGCAAACCCACGCCCATCGACCAGACGCGCAATGGCATGCAAGAGCACGAGAATACCGATGTCGAAGGGGAGCAAGGAGAGCCCCAGCAGCCAGTGGTGCCACACTCGCGCATCGAAGGCAGGGGGCATCCAGAGACTGAGTCGATAGACCAGCACATTCAACCAGGGAAAAGGTGGTGGATACTCCATCCAGTAGTGCAGGAAGGGGGAGAAGCCTTCATTGGTAAATTGCGCCATTTCGCGGTACCAGCCGTAATCCGAAAAATCGTACACGTAGCCGCCGGGGCGCAGCAAAAGCAGCGTGCCCAACCGAAAGGCAGCCACCAGTGCAAGCAGTGTCCAGGGGGGACGGGTGAGACGAATGCGCGTGCTCATGCGTTCCCCAGCACGTTACGTTGATACCATTCGACGAAGCGAGCCAGCCCCTCTTCTACAGGCATGGTCGGGTTGTAGTCGAGCAGGCGACGGGCTTTGGAGATGTCGGCGTAGGTGTGCAGTGTTTCGGTTGGTGGAACAGGTACATCCTGAATGCGGGCTTTGCGCCCAAGGAGTTCTTCCAAGCGCGCTACAAAGCGCAGGTTTTCGATGGGATGCCCCGCCCCCAAATTGATAACTTCGTAGCCCAGTGGGCGGTCGAGTGCGGCGATGACGCCTTGCACAATATCGTCGATGTAGGTCCAGTCGCGGCTGAGGCGCCCCCCATTGTAGAGCGTCAGGATCTCTCCCTGCAAGATCTGTTCTGTCCAGCGCCAGGGCATCATGTCAGGGCGGCCATGTGGACCATACACGCTGAAAAAGCGCAGGCCTGTCAGGTTCATGCCCCACAGGTTGTGGTAGCTGTACGCATAGAGTTCGCAGGCGCGTTTGCTGGCAGGGTAGGGTGCCAGCGGATGATCGGCGGCATCGTCTTCCTGAAAGGGAATACGTGCCGTATTGCCATAGACGGACGATGTCGAAGCGTAAACGATGTTGGGTGTGTTGTGTTCACGCGCCGCCTCGAAGATGGTGATGGTTCCTACTAGATTGACCTCTGTATAAAGGTAGGGGCGTGTACGTGAATAGCGCACGCCAGCCATTGCCCCCAAGTGTGCAACAGCGTCGAAGGCGTGGCGGGCAAACAAGTCGTGAACGAGCGCTTTGTCGCGAAAATCGCCTTCGATGAGCGTAAACCGTGGGTGCGGCGTCAGGTCGGCGACATTGCGGCGTTTGTGTTCGATGGGGTAGTACTCGTCGAAGTTGTCGAGCCCGACAACGGTATCGCCACGTTCGAGGAGCGCACGACTGAGCCGACTGCCAATGAAACCGGCAGCCCCAGTTACCAATACGCGCATGGTATTCGCCTCCTTGCTTTGTCGTCTGCTGGGCAAGACTATACCGCAGATGAAAGCGGAAGCAAGAGATTTGGAGGGGAAAAGAGAAACGGGGCGAGACGGGCTCGCCCCGTTATGGGACCGGCCGGTTTTAGCCATGCACAATGTGCGTTCCCGTTTCGCCGTTCAAGGCGCGAACGATGTTAGGGGGATTGGTGATGATGGCATGTTTGCCGCCGGCTTCCATGTATTCGATGACAGCTTCGATTTTGGGAAGCATCGAACCGGGGGCAAAGTGCCCTTCGGCCATGTAGTGGCGCAATTCCGAGACCGTCACACGGTCGAGGTCGCGTTGTTGGGGGGTGTTGAAATAGAGCGCCACCTTTTCGACACCGGTGGAGATGAGGAACAGGTCGGCTTCGATGTTGCGAGCCAGCAGACTTGAGGCGCGATCTTTGTCGATCACCGCCGCCACACCGCGTAGTTCGCCTTGTTCGTTGCGCACGACAGGAATGCCCCCACCCCCCACAGCAATCACAATCCAGCCTTCTTCGGCGGCGGCACGGATGGCATTTTCTTCGAGGATGGCTTTGGGCTGTGGCGAAGCCACGACGCGCCGCCAGCCACGCCCGGCATCCTCGACGATTGGCCACCCTTCGGCGGCAAAGCGTTCGGCTTCTTCTTTGGTCAGAAAGCCGCCGATAGGCTTGGATGGATTCTGGAAGGCGGGGTCGTCTCGATCGACCAGGACTTGGGTGACGATGGTGAAGGCACGCCGGTAGAGCCCGCGCCGATAGAATTCGTTGTCGAGGGCTTGTTGGAGCATGTAGCCGATCGCGCCTTGGGTGTCGGCAACAATCAAGTCGAGCGGGGTGGTGTGCACCTCGTGGGCGGCAAGTTCGTTGCGCCGCAGGATGAACCCCACTTGTGGACCATTCCCATGGGTGACGATGACCGTCCACCCCTGGGCAATCATTTCGGCAATGTGTGTCGCGGTCTCTCGCACAGCATCCCACTGATAGCGCACAGCCATATGCGCTTTGTCTTCGATGAGCGAGTTTCCGCCAATGGCGACAACAGCTACGGGTTTTCGACGAGCGTTCATCGTTTCTGCAACCTCCTTGTTGCGTTCTCTCATGCCTCGTTGAATCGTCGAGGACCGAAGTACACGGTGCGATGCCGTGAAGACGCTTTCTGCATCTGTCAGGCCATGGTGAGTGCCATGGCTGCCTTTTGCACGTGAAGGCGATTCTCGGCTTCGTCGTAGACCACGCTTTGCGGCCCGTCGATGACGCCGTCGGTCACTTCGATATTGCGATCGGCCGGCAGGCAGTGCATGTAGATGGCGTCTGGTTTGGCACGCGCCATGCGGCGTTCATCGGCGATCCAATCGGTGTACTTTTGCCCAATGCGGGCACTTTCTTCGGGGTCTTCCGTGGTGAGCCAGCATCCCCACGATTTCGGATAGACAACGTCCGCGTCTTCGAAGCCCGCATCGAAATCGTCCATGATCTCGAACGAGCCGCCATGTTTGCGGGCGTTTTCGGCGGCTTGTTCGACAATGTCGGGCATGAGTTTGTATTCGGGCGGATGCACCAGGCGCACATTCATACCGAAACGGGTCATCAGGAGAATGAGCGATTGGGGCACGCTGAGTGGTTTCTGATAGCTAGACGCATAAGCCCAGGAGACGGTGATGGTTTTACCGCGTGGATCGCCCTTCTTTTCGATGATGGTCATCAAGTCGGCAAGAATTTGGAAGGGGTGGTAGATGTCGCACTGCATGTTGAGGACGGGAACGCGGCTGGCTGCGGCCACATCGCGGATGTAGCGATTGCCAACACCCCAATCACATTGGCGGATGGCGATACCGTCGAAGTAGCGCCCCAAAATCTCGCCGATCTCCTTGGCCGTGTCGCCGTGCGAAATTTGCGTGGTACGTGATTCGATGAAAGCGGCGTGCCCCCCGAGCTGTGCCATGCCGGCTTCGAAACTGGCGCGGGTACGTGTGCTCGTGAAGAAGAAGAGCATCGCCAGCACTTTGTCGCGCAAGTAGGCGTGGGGCTCTCCCAGTGCCCGTTTGCGTTTCAAATCGAAAGCAACGTCGAGCAGCGTCTCGATTTCTTCTTTGCGCCATTCCTGGGTGGTGATGAGATCGCGGCCGCGCAAGAATGTTTGCATACGTTCCTCCCTTTATGTGCGTTCGTTGGGGTTGGCGGGCATTTGGTGCATCGACACGCTTGGCACACCAATGGAACGCCATTCTATCACCAGACGAGCGGAATGCGCAACGCGCAAACAGCAAATGTCCCACCACGTATTTGGCATCTCCCCAGTTGGCGTACAATCGGAGGTCGCAGCGTGGTCGCTCGATCAATCTGAGCAGGAGGAGAACAGCGATGCAACGAAGCACCTTGGTTTTCGTTCTCGTTGGATGGATGGCATTGTTGGCCGCGTGCAGCACAACGACAACGACAACACAAACACCACCAGCCGCCACGCCAACGCCAACCACATCGCTGGCGGCCAAGCCCGCATGCCCACCCCCATCTGAATGGACGTTGACGAACACCACCGGCGTCGAGGCGTTCGCTTTGTACCGGCTCGATCCACCCTGCGCCTACGATACCATTTTCTTGGCAACAGCGACCGATATGCTGTATCACACGGGGTTGAGCGCCCCAGAAATTCACGCCCTCACCGGGCGCTGGACATCAGCGGTCGTGACCTACGATGGCATCATCAGCGGCGTGTATCCCCCGTATGACGAATGGCCAACTTTCGTGCCGGTGCCGGGACCAGATGGGCGTGCTCGGCCTAAACCCATCGCGTACAATCGTGGTTTCATCGCAGGACGCATCCCGCTCCGCGCCTGGTCGCCGCTGACCGTTTCGGTCGCGCCGCATGCCTGCTATCCGGCAGACGAGGGGGTGACGCTTCCACTCCACGACGAGCGAGTGGTGGTCGTGTGCACGACGGCGGTGCTACGGCAGGCAGCCGACGGGCAACCGTTCATCAAGCAGTACAAGGACCAACTGGGGGTAGATGTGTACGGGGCGGCGGAAAGCATGTATTACGAGCATTGGTTCATCACAGAGCAGGGGCAGGCGTTTGCTGTCGCACGCGAAGTACCCGATACGACGCCAACGAGGGCGCAATGGGTGCGCATGTTGCAAGCCGACGGCAATACGCATGGAACGGGCGTGTGGATCTTTCAGGTACGCAACGATGGCGCACCGCCGCCCCCTGATTTTACGCAAAGCGTGGATGGTTTCGCGCGGCTGGAAACGCTGACGGGGCAAACGTTGGCGTTCCCGCCGGTGCCGGATGGGTGGGAACAGGCAACGCTCTCGGTGGATGATATCTGGGAGATGGCGCTGACGCCAGTGTGGGACGCATTGGGTGCTGAGTGAACGCGGATGAAATTCACACACGGGGGCAGAGGGGGACGGTCTCAAAGCCCCTTTTCCCGTGTGCTCCGTGCCGCCATGTGAGCCCTCCCTACGCTTGCTTGCTCTTCTGAATGCCTGGGGTATAACAACACTATCCAGACAGGTCATCAAGGAGAAGAGACGTCGTGACAACAGAACATAAGAAAGCAAAGACGATCGCTATCGATGGGCCAGCCGCTGCGGGAAAGAGCAGCGTGGGGCTGGCACTGGCCCAACGCCTGGCCTATTTGTTTTTCGATACTGGTGTCATGTATCGCGCCATTACCCTGCTCGCATTGGAACAGGGTATATCCATGGAAGATGAGGATGCATTGGGGATCCTGGCGGAAACCACCACCATCGACGTGCAACCGCCCACAGGATACAACGATGGGCGCTACTACACCGTCCTCGTTGATTCACGCGATAGTACCTGGGCACTTCGCACCCCCGAAGTGGATGCCAATGTCTCGTATGTGGCAGCGCACCCCCGCGTGCGCCTGGCCCTGACCGCGCAACAACGTCGTATCGGCCAACGGGGGCGCGTTGTCATGGTGGGGCGCGATATTGGCACCGTCGTCATGCCCGATGCGGATGTCAAATTCTATCTCGATGCATCGCTCGAAGAACGCGCTCGCCGCCGCTACAACGAACTGGTGGCACGTGGGCAATCCACCGATTACGAGGCCATTCTCGCCGATTTGCGCGAACGCGACCGGCTGGATAGCACACGTGCAATGGCCCCTCTGCGCCGCGCTGCCGATGCCATCTACGTGGATACCACAGGGCTTTCGCGTGATGAAGTGGTCGAATACCTGCTCGGCCTGCTGCAAGCGCGTGAGGAGGTTTCGTCTTCATGAGGCGCGTTGTGCATTGGCGACGGTGGCTTGCCAAGTGGCTGATTGGGCTGGTTGCCCGCACCTTGGTCGAATTCGAAATTCGTGGTCGGCGTGAGATTCCCCCCGGGCCGTTGCTCATCGCGTGCAACCACATTGGCGACGCCGACCCCCCCGCACTTTTGCACGCCATGCCCGAACCAATCGAATACGTTGCCGCCGCCGACCTCTGGTCGCGCCCTTTCTTGCCGCCCCTGCTTTCGTTCTACGCGCCAATTCGAGTGCGACGCGATGGGGGCCTGACGCTTGCTACCATCCGCCGCGTCATGGCAGCATTGGAACGTGGCGAGCGCGTTGCCATCTTCCCCGAAGGGGGCATCAGCGACAATGCCCGATTGCGTGAAGCCCGTGAAGGCGTCGGGTATCTGGCGCTCAAAGCCAACGTGCCGATTCTTCCTGTTGCCATGTGGGGCACCGAGCGCCTGTTCGACGATTGGCGACATGGTCGGCGTGGGCATATCGTCGTCCACATTGGTGAACCATTCAGCCTGCCTCCACTCAACACAACCCGTCGCCGTGAACAACGTGCCGAAGCCACACAGCGCATCATGTGTGAAATTGCCCGCCTCTTACCGCCCGAATACCGCGGCGTGTATGCCAACTGTGTCTCAGAAGGTGAATGACCATGTCCCGAAATGCGTGGAAACTCCTGACACTGGCGGTTCTGTTTCTGGCGATGACGAATATCGCTTTGCTGGTATTCGTGTTGCAAAGCCGAGCTGAACCGGCTACGCTCACCAGCGCCCCAACACCAACCCCGTTTGCTTTGCCCAACAACCGCGAGGCAGTCCGTGTGGTGCGTGTCATCGATGGTGATACCATCGAAATCGAGAACGGTGAACGTGTGCGCTACCTGGGCATCGACACACCCGAATCCGATGTCAACCCCAATCTCAGTAGCCCCGAATTCTACGGGCCCGAAGCGACCGAATTCAACCGCCAGCTGGTTGAAGGCAAAATCGTCTATCTCGAACCCGACCAGACCGATCGCGACCACTTTGGACGCCTGCTGCGCTGGATCTTCCTCGAAGATGGCACGCTCGTCGAAGCCGAGATGGTGCGGCTGGGCTATGCCTTTGTGAACATCATCCCGCCAGACGATCGCTACGCCGACCTTTTGCGCGACCTGGAATTCGTTGCCCGCGAACAGCGCCGTGGCGTCTGGTCGGAATTCAAGCCGATTGCCGGGGGCAGTGGCACCGTGGCGCCAACCCCCACCACAGCACCAGCGGCGACGCCTGCACCTGCTACACCCACCAGCACAGGTGCGTGCGACCCCTCGCTCGTGCCTGGCGCCATTGGCCCCGAAGAGGCATATGACGTGGTGGATCAGACGGCGACGATTGTGTTCCGCGTCGTCTCCACATACAACAGTGGCAAAGCCGTCTTCCTCAATTCGCACGATCCGTATCAGGGGTATTTTTACGTGGTCATTTTCCCGGACCGCTGGCAGGATTTTCCCGAACCACCGGAAACCTACCTGCTCGATCGGTGCATTGCCATTCAGGGGCGTGTGCAACTCTACAAAGGCACGCCGCAAATTGTGCTGCGTGATACCATTCAACTGGCCATCCTCGATGGCGAGTAACCTCCAACCTCAAACCTCAAACCAACTCTGCGTGTACGAAGGGAGAGACCCAATGGCATATACAGACCTTGATTGGTTGGCCATCAATACCATTCGTTTTCTTTCGGCTGATGCTGTCCAGAAAGCCAACAGCGGCCACCCTGGTTTGCCGATGGGCGCGGCGCCCATGGCCTACGTCCTTTGGACGCGCTTCTTGAAACACAACCCGCGCAACCCCAAATGGCCGAATCGCGACCGTTTTGTGCTCTCGGCTGGGCATGGCTCCATGCTGCTCTATTCGCTCCTCCATCTCACTGGCTACGACGTGAGCATGGAGGAGATCCAGAACTTCCGCCAGTGGAGGAGTATCACCCCAGGCCACCCCGAATATGGCTTGACCCCCGGCGTCGAAACCACCACAGGCCCGCTGGGGCAAGGCTTTGCCAACGGCGTCGGAATGGCGATGGCCGAACGCCACCTGGCGGCGGTTTTCAACCGCCCTGGCTACGAGATCATGGACCACTTCACGTATGCGTTGGTCTCAGATGGCGATTTGATGGAAGGCATCAGTAGCGAAGCCGCATCACTTGCCGGGCACCTGGGACTGGGACGGCTGATTTATCTCTACGACGACAACCACATCACCATCGATGGCGAGACATCGCTGGCGTTTAGTGAAGACGTGGCCAAACGCTTCGAGGCATATGGCTGGCAGGTGCTCCGCGTCGAAGATGGCGACCATGACCTCGATGCCATCGAGCAGGCCATTGCCGAAGCCCGCGCCGACCTGAGCCGCCCCTCACTCATTATGGTGCGTACCACCATTGGCTATGGTGCCCCCAACAAGCAAGGCACCTCTGGTGTGCATGGCGCGCCGTTGGGCGAAGAAGAACTGCGGCTTGCCAAGCGCAACCTTGGCTGGCCCGAAGACAAGTGGTTCTACGTGCCGGATGCAGTGTACGCCCACATGCGCCAAGCAGTGGAACGGGGCGACGCATGGGAACGCGAATGGCAGGCACGCTTCGAGCGGTATGCCACCGACTACCCCGCCGAGGCCGAGATGTGGCAGCACTATTGGGCCTACGCCTTGCCCGATGGCTGGGACGCCGATTTGCCCACCTTCGCCGCAGGCGAAGCAGTGGCGACGCGCAAAGCTAGCGGCAAAGTGCTCGATGCTATCATGCCCAAACTGGGTTACCTGCTGGGCGGTTCCGCCGACTTGACCCCGTCCAACAATACCAAATTCAAGGGGGCGCACATCTTCGCTCGCGATGCCTACGACGGGCGCTACGTCCACTGGGGCATCCGCGAACACGCCATGGGCGCGGCCATGAATGGCATGGCGTTGCATGGCGGCGTGCGTCCCTACGGTGGCACGTTTCTTGTCTTTAGCGACTACATGCGCCCGGCGGTGCGCCTAGCGGCCTTGTCGCATCTGCCCGTGATTTTCGTCTACACGCACGATAGCGTCTGGTTGGGGGAAGATGGCCCCACGCATCAACCCATCGAACATCTGGCATCGCTGCGCGCCATGCCCAACCTCGTGGTCATTCGCCCTGCCGACGCCAACGAAACCGTGGAAGCGTGGCGTGTAGCACTGGCCGAAAAAGAGCGCCCCGTCGCACTAGTGCTCTCACGCCAGAGCATTTCCACGCTCGACCGTACACGCTACGCCAACGCCGCCAACCTGCGGTATGGCGCGTATGTGCTCGCCGAAACCACCCCCACCCCCGACCTCATCCTCATCGCCACGGGGTCCGAGGTGGAATTGGCGGTCGCGGCATACGAACAGCTGGCTGCCGAAGGTGTGCGCGTACGTGTGGTGAGCATGCCTTCGTGGGAACTCTTTGCCGAGCAGTCACCTGAGTACCGCGAACGTGTGTTGCCTGCCGCTGTCAAGGCGCGGCTGGCGATCGAAGCGGGGACATCGTTTGGCTGGGAGCGCTGGGTGGGGCACGAAGGCGACATCATCGCCATCGATCACTTTGGTGCGTCTGCACCCTACAAGGTGTTGCAAAAACAGTTTGGCTTCACGGTCGAAAACGTCGTGGCGCGTGCCAAAGCCCTGCTTGAACGTGTGGCGGGCTGAGCACGTGCTTGCCGTCTCATTCACCACGTGCAATGGTGCACAGCATGACAACCGAACAGCACGAGGAAGGATCATGACCACCGTTCACACGCTCGATTTGAACTTTCAGGGCTTTCCTGGCACGATTGCGGCCTATCTCATCCCGCATGCGCGGGGGGCAGTGCTCATCGAAACCGGCCCTGGCACAACCACCGAGGCGCTTGAAGCCGGCGTGCGGGTGCATGGCTTCACCATGCAAGATATCACCGATGTGTTGTTGACCCACATTCACCTAGACCACGCAGGGGCGGTCGGCTGGATGGCGCAGCATGGCGCCCGTGTTCACGTTCACCCGCGCGGCGCGCCCCATCTCATCAACCCCGAAAGATTGCTGGCTAGCGCGGAACGCATCTATGGCGATGACATGGATCGCCTGTGGGGCGCGTTTCTCCCTGTGCCCGCCGAACAGGTGCACGAACTTGCCGACAACATGACGTTGCACATCGAGGACCTGACCATCGAAGTACTGGAAACGGTGGGGCATGCCAACCATCATGTCACCTATCGCTTGGGGGAGACTATCTTCACTGGTGATGTGGGGGGCATGCGGTTCGGCAACCGCTTCGTTAGCCTGCCCATGCCACCGCCCGAGTTTCACATTGAGCGCTGGCGTGCCAGTCTAGATCGATTGCAGCGTTTGGAGGCGACACGTATTGCGCCGACTCACTTTGGCGTGTATGACGATGTGGCGTTTCACCTGGCGGCAGCGCGTGACGCTCTGGACGCGGCCGAAGCCTGGCTGGTCGAGACGATGCGCGACACCCCCGACCGTGAGACGTTGCGCGAACGCTTCACCGCCTGGATTCGGGCGCAGGCCGAGGCGCAGGGGCTGGATGAGGCGTGGTGGCGCATGTACGAAGTGGTGTCGCCACCCTGGATGTCCGCTGACGGAATGTATCGCTACTGGCACAAATATCGCGTTCGGAACGCATAAAGGAGTGAATCATGACACTTGTCCCTGGAAGTGAGGCCGCGCGGGCCTTGTTTCCCATTACCCAACATGACGCCTACCTCAACCATGCGGCTATTTCGCCGCTGAATGTGCGCACGGCGCAGGTCATGCGCGACTGGATCGATACGCGTATTCGGCATGGGCATCCGCCCGCTTTCGCCAACCCCGATTTGTTGCCCTCGTTTCGTCGGCGTGTGGCCGCATTCTTCAACGCCCATCCCGACGAAATTGCCTTCACGCGCAACACGTCGGAAGGGCTCTTGTTGGTGGCACGTGGATTGCCCTGGCGTGAAGGCGACAACCTGGTGACTGCCGAAACGGAGTTCATCGCCAACGTCTATCCATGGCGCACCTTGGAAGCGTTGGGGGTGGAGATTCGACGTGTGCCGGCACGGGAGGGGCGCATCGACCCGCGCGAGATCGTCGCGGCGATGGATGCCCGCACCCGCCTGCTGGCGCTCAGCTACGTGGAATTTTTTACGGGTTACCGTAACCCGATTGCCACCCTGGCGGAAGAAGCGCATCGGCGCAATGTACTCGTATGCGTGGATGTGATCCAGGCAGCGGGGGTGTTGCCCATCGACGTGCAGGCGATGGGCATCGATTTCATGGCGAGTGGTGGCCCCAAGTGGTTGATGGGACCACTCGGCGCAGGAATCTTCTACGTGCGCCGCGACTTGCTCGACCTGCTCGACCCTCGCACCTACGGGTGGCTTGGCACCACCGACCCCAAGAACTTTTTCGATTACGAGATGCCGCTCAGCCCGACGGCCAGCCGCTATGAACATGGGACGTTCGCGTGGCCAAGTTTGGTGGGGCTAATGGAAAGCATCGCTTTGCTCGACGAGGTGGGTGTCGCATCGATCAGTGCCCATGTGCTCGATTTGACGGGGCGGCTCATCGAAGCCTTGAAAGCGCGTGGCATGCACGTCATCACGCCCCACGCCCATGACGATGAACGCGCTGGGATCGTCACATTTCAGCATCCCCGGATGCCTGCCGAACAGGTGTGGGAAGCGCTCGAAGCCGCCCATGTGCGCGTCTCGGTGCGTGGGCCGGGGATTCGGGTTTCGCCCCATTTCTACAACACGTGGGATGATGTGGCGCGGTTGCTGGACGTGTTGGATACGCTCGAACGCGCAGCGTGAGTGGTATGAGCATACAAGAAACGGGACGCTATACTAGCGTCCCGTTTCTTGATGGGCTCGCAACCCTCTGGTATTGCCCGACGATGATGGTGTCGGATGTCAGCCTTCCAGCGCATCCAGCGCCTTTTGCAGACGTTCGCGGGCTTCCTGTGCGATAGGCGTCAGGTCGGGTATGTTGGCAATCCCCAGCATCGCAATGGGATCGGCAATTTCGACAACACTTCCCGTGCCGCTCTCGTCTTCGTACACTACCACGTTGCAGGGAAGCAACAATCCGATGTGAATGTCAGTCGAAAGGGCACGGTGCGCCAGCGTCGGATTGCACGCTCCTAAAATGACGTAGCGGCGAAAATCAACGTCCAATTTTTTCTTCAATGTGGCTTTGACGTCGATCTCCGTAAGGATGCCGAAACCTTGTTCTTTGAGTGCGGCCGTAATGCGCTCGACAGCGGTTTCGAATGGCACATCCAGGGCTTTGGTCATGCCGTAGGCTACTTGTGTACTCATACTGGCACCTCCATTCATGTTCGTTTCTCCCACATACACGGGGTGAGTATATCTGCTTTCATATCAGGCGTCAAATCATCCATTTTGACGCCCTGCGCCTCGCGGTTATACTGCCTGTGCATTCGCCAATGACGACGGCCGCTTCGGCGGCCGTTTTTTATAAGCAATCAAGACAAGGAGTGAGGAGATGACCGAAACAGCGCACGAACCCTATACCTTGGCCGAGGAAACATTTACAGCACCCGAAGCACTCACCTTCGACGACGTTCTGTTGCTTCCCGGATACAGCGACGTTTTGCCCTCTCACATCGACCTGAGCACCGAAATTGCCCCTGGTATTCGCTTGAACCTTCCAATTCTCTCTGCTGCGATGGATACCGTTACCGAAGCTCGCCTGGCGATTGCACTGGCGCGTGAAGGTGGGTTGGGGGTCATTCACCGTAACCTGACGATCGAAGAGCAGGCAGCCGAAGTGGACAAGGTCAAACGCTCGGAAGCGGGCATGATCGTCGATCCCATCACGTTGCCCCCCGATGCCACGATCGAAGATGCCGAGCGGTTGATGAGCACCTACCGCATCTCAGGTGTGCCGATTACCGAACCCGATGGCAAGCTCATCGGCATTCTGACGAACCGCGACATCCGCTTTGTGACCGACATGAGCCGCCCCGTCAGCGAATACATGACCAGTACGAACCTCATCACCGCCCCATTTGGCACCACGCTGGAAGAAGCCATCGAGATTTTGCAAGAACATCGCATCGAAAAACTGCCCCTTGTGGACGAAAACGGCTACCTAAAAGGGTTGATTACCGTCAAAGACATTCAAAAGCGACGCGATTACCCCAACGCGGCGACCGATCGTCTGAACCGTCTGCTGGTAGGCGCGGCAGTGGGGGCTGGCCCCGCGGCACTGGAACGTGCCGAAGCGCTGGTGAAAGCCAACGTGGATGTGCTGGTGGTGGACACGGCGCACGGGCATTCCAAAAACGTCATCGAGACGGTGCGCAAACTGCGCGAATACTTCCCCAAGACGCCCGTCATCGCGGGGAACGTGGCCACGCCCGAAGGGACGCTGGCGCTCATCGAAGCGGGGGCGCATGCTGTCAAAGTGGGTATTGGCGCGGGCTCGATTTGCACAACGCGCGTCATCAGTGGCGTGGGTGTGCCGCAGATCTCGGCGGTGTGGGAATGCGTGCGTGCCGCGCGCCCTTACGGTGTGCCCATCATCGCCGATGGTGGTATCAAGTACAGTGGCGACATTGTGAAAGCATTGGCGGCAGGCGCATCGGCCGTGATGCTGGGCTCGCTGCTGGCGGGGCTGGATGAAGCGCCAGGCGAAATCATCCTCTACCAGGGCGAGCGCTTCAAATCGTACCGCGGGATGGGGAGCTTGGGCGCAATGCAAGGCCCCGGCCGCGACCGCTATGCGCAAGGCGCAGAGGGGAAACTGGTGCCCGAAGGGGTCGAAGGCTACATTCCTTACAAAGGCCGCTTGCGCGATTACGTGTTCCAGTTGGCGGGCGGCATTCGCAGCGGCATGGGCTACGTGGGGGCACGTTCTCTGCCCGACTTGTGGGCCAAAGCGCGTTTCCGCCGTATCACCAACGCGGGCTTGATCGAGAGCCACCCGCATGGGGTCTTCATCACGAAGGAAGCGCCCAACTATCAGGAACGCCGCTAGCTTCGATTGCGCACTGACGAACGATGCCCAACATCGGCGGAGATCGATGTTGGGCGTTTTCGTCGAAGATCATCAGCCAATCAGGAGGAAAGCGTATGCCCCGTGTTGCCCTCATCACAGGGAGTACACGCCGTATTGGGCGTGCGATTGCCGAACGCTTGGCACGTGAAGGCTACGCGCTGGCATTGAATTACCGCCACAATGCACACACCGCGCACGAGACCGTGGCAGCGTTGCAGGGACGAACCGAGGTGATGGCGTTTCGCGCGGATGTGAGCACGCCGGAAGGCGCTGACCACCTGGTACGCGAAACGCTGGCGCATTTTGGGCGTGTGGATGTGCTGGTGAATTGCGTGGGCCCCTTTGTGCCCAAGCCACTTGCCGACACCGATCTTGGGGAATGGCGCTTGCTGGTGGATGGCAATGTGGGCAGCGCTTTCTACATGATGCGCCTACTCATTCCTGTGATGCGTGAGCAGCAAGGCGGTGTGATCGTCAATTTGGGGTCGCTGAATGCGGGTATGGCACGTGGTGCCCCCAATACCGCGGTGTACAACGCGCTCAAAACCGCACTGGTGGTGCTGACGCGCTCCGTCGCACGCAGTGAGGGACGCTATGGCATTCGCGCCAATGTGGTCAATCCTGGCATCATCGATCCCGCGGGAGTGGGAGCAGAGGTTGTGCGGCAAATTCCTTTACAGCGGCTGGGCACACCCGACGATGTGGCTGCGGCAGTGGCATGGCTCTGTTCGGACGAGGCGGCTTATGTGAGTGGAGCAGTGGTAGATGTGCACGGCGGATTGTGGGCGTGAGCCGTTTCATTCACCAAATAGGCTGGACGCCAGCCGCGTACCGAGTTGATGACGTACAGTTTCTGGCAGGCAGGCAAGGCTTCCAGTGGGAGCGGGGCTTCTTCGATGATGCCGTGTTGGAGTAACCAGCGACGCAAGGTGCCGTTGAGCAATCCATCACGCACAGGGGGTGTGATGAGCCGTCCATCGAGCCAGGCAACGATGTTGGCGGTGGTGGTTTCGGTGATGTGCCCTTGCTCGTTCCAGAGCAGCACGTCGTCGGCAGTGGGGCAGGCAGCGCGTGCTGCTTCGTAGATGGCGCGATGGGTGGTTTTGTGGGAGAGAAAAACGTTGTCCGATGAGACAGGATGCGGTGCCAGAGCGAGACGCACGCGGTTGGGATAGGGCGCGTTGGCGAGTGGAACATGCTCCCAATGCGTTTCGCCATTGCGCGAAAGGCGTAGGCGTACCCGTTGTGGCGTGGGGGCGAAGGTGCGGACGATCGTGTCGGCTTCGACCAGCAGATGACGTATATCGAACGCAAAGTCGAAGTAGTCGGCAGAAAGGCGCAGGCGTTCCAGGTGCTCTTTCCACAGAAAAAAGCCTGCTTTGGGCGTCCAGAGCATCGTTTCCAGCAGGTCGAAATGGGGACGGCGCTCGGTGAGGACGCGGGCTTTGGCCTGGCATTCGGCATACTCATCGTCGGCGTGCGAATCCCAGACGATGCCACCCCCGACGCCGTATTCAGCAGTGCCGGTTTGGCGATCGATGACGACGGTGCGAATGGCAACGTTGAACTGCATTTGCCGCCCGGGGGCGATCCAGCCGATGGTGCCCGTGTACAGATGGCGTGGGCTGGTTTCCAGAGAAGCGATGATACGCATGGTACTGGCTTTGGGGGCACCCGTGATCGAGGCGCATGGAAAGAGCGCCTGCAAAATGGCGGGTAGGCTGGCATCGGTGCGTGCTTCGACGGTGGAGGTCATTTGCCAAACGGTGGGGTAGCGCTCCACGTCGAACAGGCGTGGGACTTCGACGCTGCCCAACTGGGCGATGCGCGCCAGATCGTTGCGAATCATGTCCACAATCATCACGTTTTCAGCGCGATTCTTGTTGGAATGGCGTAGCCAATTGGCACGCAAGCGGTCGTCGTGGGGTATCGGCGCGCGTGCGGCGGTGCCTTTCATCGGGCGCGACCAGATGCGCTCACCATCCACGGCAAAGAAGAGTTCGGGCGAAACGGAGCAGATGACCATTTCGCCGTGCTCAAGATAGGCAGCGAGTGGGGCTTCTTGCGCATGAAACAAATCGACGAAAAATGCCCACGGGCTGCCCTGAAAGCTGGTACGCAGGCGCATGGTGAAGTTCACCTGGTAGGTGTCGCCCTGGGCAATGGCCTCTTTGATGCGGGCGATGGCATGCTGATACGCTTCGAGGGACATATCGGGATGCCATTCACCAGTGTGGTAGGATTCGTTGACCTGATGCGGAATTTCGATCGGCTCAGGTGCGTCGAAGATCCCGAAGACGAGAAGGGGAAACCCGTTGGGAGAATGAGTCTGCAAAGCCCTGTCGAATGCGGGGGCGGCTTCGTATGCGATGAAGCCGACAGCATGCGCCCCATGTTGGGTCGCCGCTTCGATTTCGGCCAGGGCGGGAAGCACCTCGTCGTATGTGGTGGCTTGAATGTGGCGCCTTGGGTACGCAAAGCGCCACCATTTGCGGCGGCGTTCGTCGTGGATGATGGCTTTCATTTGCTTTCCCCCTCAACAACAGGCGTATTGTATGAAAAGTTGTCAAGCCGACAAGATGTCTGGGCGCCACTCCCTTGATCGACCAATGACGAGGAGGCGATGATGCTGGCATTTTTGTTGCAAGGAATGGCGTTGGGGCTTTCGGCAGCGTGGTTACCTGGTCCGTTCAAGGCGTTCTTGTTTTCGTACACCTCGATTTATGGCTGGCGGCGCACTATTTGGGCGGCGTTTGCTCCTTTGCTGAGTGATGGGTTCATCATTGCAGTGGCCCTGCTCATCATCAACAGTGTGCCGCCCTCGTTGACGACGGCATTGCATGTGGCGGGGGGCTTTTTTTTGCTCTACCTGGCACACACGGCATACCAGGCACTCCAAGCCGAGACGGAAGCCCATACCGAGGCAGGCGGTTCGTTGCGTGATGTGTTGACCAAAGCCACCATCACCAACTTGCTCAACCCCAATCCCTACATTTTTTGGAGCTTCGTCGGTGGTCCCATCATTCGGCGTGGCTGGGCGACGTCGCACTGGTATGCGGTGAGTTTTTTGGTGGGGATGTATCTCTTTTTGGTGGGCGGCATGGCGGGGCTGGTGCTCTTGTTTGGCCTGACCGGGCGGTTCGATGCCACGCTACGGCGTCGGCTGGCGTTGGTCTCGGTGGTGTTGTTGGTATCGATGGCGGGGTGGCAGTTTTGGATGGCATGGCAGGCGTGGAATGGTTAGAAGAAGTCGTCCTCTTCTTCGAGGTCTGGGGTGGTGGGGGGCAGGGCGTTGGGCGTGCGAATGCGTTCATCGATCTGTTTTTGTTCGTGTTGCAGGGCTTTGCGTTGTGCCACCAGGCGTTTCATCTTGGCCTTATCGCCTTCGGCGACGGCATCGCGGAGCACGAAGGCAATTTCCTTCAATTCGCGTTCGATGGCGGCACGTCTGATGCGTAGGGCCGTGCGGCGCGCTTCGGCGATGAGATCGGCATCGTTGGGTAAGGGTTTGTCGTGGTAGTGATTCAGCAGGTCGGTGGCGAGAGTGTGCAGCATGTTGGGCAGGTCTTCGAACAGCGCCTCGACTTCCGCCCCGCTCATCGGCATCTCGAACAGGAGCATTTCATAGAGTTGTCGCCACTCGGGCGAGAGCCAATCTTGGGGCTTCAGCCCTATTCGTTCCACTTCGGCGAGCAGGTCGGGGCGTTGAGAGAGCAGGTAGAGCAGGTAGGCTTCGTAGTCGTCGAAGCGCACGCGCAAGCGTACGGGGGAGACTGATGCATCAATTTCGATCTCACTCTCGGCTTCGTCCTCATGTGGTGGCGGTGGCATCTCGTCGAAAGCGGGTGGAGGGGGTGGTG
>WFOS01000069.1 GCA_015487975.1 Ardenticatena sp. | reverse complement strand
GGCTCAGGCTGCCCGGTAGGTGCGCCACAATACGTCCTCTTCGGGGTCTGGGCGCCTCTGGCTTGCCTTTTCCACGCTCCGTCTCGTCTCTTCCCCCCCACCACGTTTTGGGTCATCACCAAAACGGCCAAATTGCGCGTTTTCCGATCGAATTCTCACGCTTTCTCCATAACTTTTTCACATTCCATGCGTATGCTACGTGAAGAGCATGGGGGATCGACCTGCATACCAGGAACCAAGAATGCCAGGAGGGAACAATGAAACGCAAGTGGCTCTTTGGATTGGGGGCGGCCGCCATGGCGCTGGCACTGACCGCGGGGGCAGCATTCGTGACCACCCCTGTCACCCATGCCGATGCACCAGACGGCACACCACGCAACAAGGGATTCTGGAAACACGTTGTTCCCTGGTTCAAGCCTGACACGTTCGACACCTTGCTTGCCGAAGAGTTGGGTATTTCGGTGGATGAACTGGAAGCCGCCCGTCGACGGGCTCTCGACCGTGCGCTCGACTTGGCAGTGGAAGATGGCTTACTTTCGCCCGAAAAAGCCGAACGCATCGAAGCCAAACATGTCATGCGCGAGTACTTCGATCCCTTGGCGGTACTCGCCGAGCAACTCGGGATGAGCGAGGATGAACTCGAAGCTGCCATTCGCGATGGCTCGATGCGTGCATTGCTCGCTGACCTTGATCGCCAAGCACTGCGCGATGCACTGAAAGAAGCGTGGAACGCCGCCATCGACCAAGCACTAGCCGATGATGCCATTTCTGAAAGTGCGGCTGAACAGCTGCGGCAGATGCGGGGGGACAGCAATGGGCTGGCGCCTGGTTGGCACCACCGCTTCGAAACACCCAGCTTTGCCAAACCAGACCCTGGGCGCGGGCATGCCTTTGGCAAACGGGGGTTCGGCGCTGGCCGTTGAGTATGGGATGTTCGCCATGTTCCGCCCGACAGGGACACCTGTCGGGTGTTTTGTTGCCAGCAGCCAACCGGGCTACACTAGCCAGCAGTTGAACGCGCCAACCAATTCGGGAACAGAGGCATGAACTTCCTGGCACCACTGGCTTTGGGGCTTGCCGCCCTTGCCATCCCCATCATCGTGCTCTACCTGCTGCGCCGCCGTCGCGAAGAGCGCGACGTTTCCAGCACGTTGCTCTTGCAGCGCATGATACGCGACCTGGAAGCCAATGCCCCCTGGCAACGCCTGCAACGCCACCTGCTCTTGCTGCTCCAACTGTTGGCGCTTTTCCTGCTCACGCTTGCTGCTGCTCGCCCTTTCGTGCGCGTCTTTGGTGAAAGCGCCAAAACACTGGTGGTGATTCTCGACACCTCTTTGAGCATGGCAGCAACCGATACTGGGGACGGCTCTCGTTTCGAGACGGCCAAACGTGCTGTGTTGCAAGCCTTCGACCAGATGCCCCCCAATGGCCGCTTGACACTTCTCACCACAGGCACAACTGCACCGCTTCTGCTTGCCAACACCAACGACCGTCTCGCGCTTCAAGAAACATTGAACGCTCTCCACCCTACCGACCCTGACAGTGACCTGACCCCCACCTTGCTGCTGGCAGATGCCATCGCGGCACGCCAGCCCAACAGCCGCGTGGTTGTCGTGAGCGATGGAGCGGTGCGCACACCCGACACGGCGCTAACCCTCAGCGCCCCTCTTTCGTTTGTGCGCGTCGGCACCCGTGGCGATAACGCCGGGATTGCCATTGCTCGCCTGGAACCAACGCAGAACGAGATGCGCCTCTACGTACAAGTGCGAGCGTTCGGCGAAACAGCGACCACGCGCCGCATTGTGGTCGAAGCGACCGATGGCACCCCCCTCGCCGCGTTCGAAGTCTCCGTCCCCGCAGATGGCTACGCCGATCACACGTTCGCTCTGCCGCCAGTTGACGCCGTCCACGTGCGACTTTCTCCTCCCGACTTCTACTCACTCGACGATGAAGCTTGGGCGGTTCTTGCCGAAACAGACCGCCGCCGTCTGCGTCTGGTCACACAAGGCAATCTCTTTTTGCAAACGGCAGTGGCACTTTTGCCAGATGTCGAGACCGAAGTTGTGCCTCTGGATGCCGACCTGACTACCACCGACCCTGTTGACTTGACTATTCTCGACACTGGCTGGCAAGGCGACACGCTCCCCGACGGCAACTTGTTTGTGATTGCACCTGTGCAGAGCCATCCCCCCATCACCATCACGGGCGCACTTTCGTTGCCTGTTGCGGCCCCTGCCACTGCCAACGACCCGCTGCTCGCCTACGTGGATGTGAACGACCTTGCCATTCTGGATGGCGTTGCGACCGAATTACCCCCCTGGGCACGCCCCGTTCTGATAGACCGCGTCAGCGGGGCACCGTTGCTCTGGCTGGGCGAACACAACGGGCGTTCCATTGGCCTGCTGGCGTTCGACCTGCACCATAGCGATTTCCCCCTTCGCGTGGCATTCCCCATCCTTGTCGCCAACCTCGTCGATGCCCTGACAACCAGCCGCGCAGATCTTCCTGTCGCTGCGGTGCAAGGCCGTCCCTTGCGCCTGCCTGTGCCCCCCACGGCGGCCGACGTTTCCATCACCCTCCCGGATGGACGTCCTATGCGGCTGGAACCGCACGATGGCGTTGTTGTTTTCACGCCGCCGATGGTAGGCCTCTACCACATTCAGTGGGGCGATAGAGCAGTGGCGCTGGCGGTCAACGCATTCACCCCACAGGAAAGTCAGCTCGCACCAGCCGATGCGCTCCCCGTGCGGGTTGCAGGAACAGTACAACCCGTGCGTGCGGAAGAAGGTCGCCGCGAACTCTGGCGCTGGCTGGCACTGGCAGCGTTTGGTGTGCTTGTGCTGGAATGGCTGGTGGCACACCGCGACACCTGGCGGCTACGCGACATCAGCAAGCGGCGTTGGCACCACCATCGCTCCTAAGCCCGCTTCCTCGAAGGCTTGTGAGTTTGCCCCCCTTGCATACAATGCCGACTACCAATACCAAAGCAGCGTTCACGAGGGCGCATATGCAACTCGAAGTCTTCACACTCTGTGATGCCGCAACCGATTCGTTCGGCAAACTCAACATCCTAGGCACATTCGACACACTCACCGTGCCAGCGGTGCCTGCCATCCATCGTCAATGCGCCATCGCCATCCGCATGCGGTTTCGCCGCGTGGAAGGCAGCCACCACCGTCTGGCACTCACGTTTGTGGACGAAGACGGGCACGACGTGCTTCCCCCACTGAACACCGAGATTTCGGTTCCCTTTGGCGAACACGACTTGACCCGCGCTGTCAATTTCGTCCTGAACATGCACCATCTTCAACTGAAACGCTTTGGCGAATACGCCATCGAGCTGGCAATCGATGGCCGCCTGGAAGCATCTCTGCCATTGTACGTGCGCCCAATCGCCAAAAAGGAGTCGGACGCATGAAGCGCGGGCTCTTCATCACCTTCGAGGGGCCAGAAGGGGCGGGAAAAACGACCGTGATTCGGGCTGTTGCCGAGCATTTGCGCCAGCAAGGGTACGACGTTGTGCGCACGCGCGAGCCGGGCGGTACCCCCATTGGCGACCACATTCGCGCCATTCTGCTCGCCCCCGACAACGATACCATGCACCCCGAAACGGAGCTCTTGCTGTTCAGCGCGGCGCGGGCGCAACATGTGCGTGAACGCATCTTGCCCGCACTGGACCGTGGCGCGATTGTGCTGTGCGATCGTTTTGCCGATTCGACGCTCGCCTACCAGGGGTACGGGCGCGGGCTGGCTCTAGACGCGCTGTACACCATCACCGAATTTGCCACCGGCGGCCTCACTCCTGACCTTACCATCCTGCTGGATATCGACCCGGCCGAGGGGCTGGCACGTCGTCGCGCCGCACACGCTCAGGGGGCGGAATGGAACCGCATCGACAACGACGAGATCGCGCTCCATCAGCGCGTTCGCGAAGGCTACTTGCACCTGGCGGCCGCCCACCCGGAACGCTGGGTGGTGATCGATGCTTCTGCCCCCATCGAAGACGTGGTGGCGCACGTCCTTGCTGCCATCGAAGCGCGCGTCCAACAACAAAACGCCTGACAGGGGGTACGCCTGTCAGGCATTCATCGCGTCGTTTCGTAGCTGCGTGGCTTACATCACCATGTCAATGCCATCACCACCATCGCCGCCAAATGTGTCGCCGAGCGATTCTTCGATACTTTCTGGGTCTTCGCCTGCTTCCAACCGCTCGACCACTTCGTCGAACTCATCGCCCAACTCGTCGCCTAACTCACTCCCCAACTCTTCCTTCATCTTGCGCATGAATCGCGCCATGCTGCGAGGGTCGTTTTCGTCGAAATCGCCCCAACGGTCAGGGTCAGCCAGCGATTCGAGACGGGACTCTTCGGAACGTACCACCGAAACTTTGGAAATCAGCCGCTTCAGCTGGTCACTGCCACATCGCGGGCAGTTGGGCTGTTGAATGTTATGGATACTGCGATGCAATACGGTTACCTTGCGTCCACACGCCTGGCAGCGATATTCGTAAATCGGCATAGCAGCCTCCTTCTCACACCTCTTTTCTCAGCCCCATGTTGTAGCGCATTCGAGAGTGATTGCAACAAATTCCAGCCGTGCATTATAATGCCATGCAATCGGTGCAAACAAAAAGGGGTGTGCATCTGCGAGGAGAAACATGAGCAAAGAGCATTTGTTGCAAGAACTGGCATCGCTCGACTTTGCCCCCGACCGCGAGCCATACCTGCCGCCACCATCGCCACTGGTGATCGTCATCTCGGGACCGAGTGGCGTCGGCAAAGATGCCACCATCAAGCGCATGCAAGAACTCGGCGTCCCGTTCCATTTCGTCGTGACCGCAACCACGCGCCCACGTCGTCCCGGTGAAGTGCACGGCAAGGATTACTTCTTCGTCTCGCTGGAAGAATTTGCCGAAATGATCGAAAACGACGAATTGCTGGAATATGCCGTCGTCTATGGTGACTACAAAGGTATTCCCAAGCAGCAGGTGCGCGAAGCTCTTGCCAGCGGCAAAGATGTCGTATTGCGCATCGATGTACAAGGCGCAGCAACCATTCGTAAAATCATCCCCAATGCCGTGTTCATTTTCTTGACAGCGGAAAGTGAAGAGGAACTCGTGCTGCGCCTGATGGAACGTAAAACAGAACCGCCCGACAAACTCAAGCTGCGCATTGCGACAGCACGGCAAGAGATGAAACGACTAGACGAATTCGACTACGTCGTGGTCAACCGCGACGGAGCGTTGGACGAGACAGTGCATCGCATCTGCGCCATTGTGGAAGCCGAAAAATGCCGCGTGCGGCAACGGGTGATTCAGTTGTAAGGAGATGTCGATGAATACGTCTTCGTCTCTGCCTCCCCGCCCGGTACGTATTTTTCCAGTGCATACGGTTTGGCTGACCTATCTTCTCATCCTCATCAATTTGGGCGTCTTCCTCGTTGAGACAGTGCTGGGTCTCCTGTGGGGTGCTGGCCTCAATGCGACCACCAATACCTGCATGTTGCTCTTCTTTGGCGCGAAATTCAATCTGTTCATTCAGGCAGGGCAATACTGGCGACTCATCACGCCGATTTTTCTGCATATTGGCATCTTCCACTTGCTTGTGAACATGGTTGCTTTGCGCATTCTGGGGCGGGATATCGAAAGCCTTTTTGGAACAGGCCGCTTTCTCATCATCTATCTTGTCTCAGGTGTTGGGGGCTCGATTGCCAGCATGTTGTTCAATTCGTCCATCTCGGCAGGGGCTTCGGGCGCCATTTTTGGGCTGATTGGCGCCGAAGCGGTTTTTCTCTACATCAACCGCCATTCGCTCGGGCTGATCAGCGATGAGCGCCTGCAAAGCCTGTTGGGCATCATCATCATCAACCTGCTGTTTGGGATCGCTATGCCGGGGATCGACAACGCTGGCCATATCGGCGGTTTGCTGACGGGGGCATTCGTTGGCTGGTTGCTCTCCCCCCGTTATGCAGAAACCCCCATCATTCTTCCCGACGGCGAAACCGCCATTGCCATCCATGATACCAACACCTGGCGCCGTTCGCTTCCCAAAGTTGCGGCGTTCGTTCTAGTGTTGGCGATGCTCGTGCCACTATTGAGCCGTTATGCCCCCATCGACCAGATCGACATACGCATTGCACGTGCATGTGGCTATACTGTGTTCATGCGCTAAGGCAGAGACGAGGGGCAAAGGAGAACACACCATGCGTGTCGCAGATATTCGCCAATCTCCCATAGCAGGCACATGGTATCCAGGCGACCCCTTCACGCTGCGGGCAACTGTGCGCCGCCTGTTGGACGAAGCCGAACCGCCCCCCGTTCCGACGCCGCCACTGGGGTTCATTGTGCCACACGCCGGGCTGGCGTACAGTGGTCCTACCGCCGCTTATGCCTACAAATTGCTGGAAGGCCGCTCGGTGGAACGGGTGTTTGTGCTGGGGCCAAGCCACTTTGCCTACGTCGGCGACGCCGCCACCACCGCTGAACGAATGTGGGAAACACCACTGGGCAGGGTTCCACTGGCTGTGGAAACGCTGGCCGCTCTGGCAGAACATTTTCCGCTCAATGCCACACGTGGCGACCGCGAGCATAGTATCGAAATGCAGTTGCCATTTTTGCAAGTGGTTCTGGGCCATTTTGAACTCGTGCCACTCATGCTGAGTGCCCACACAGTTGCCGCATGCCGTCACCTGGCAAACGCCCTGGTGCGTGTCTTCAACCCTGCCACCGACATTCTGCTGGCCAGCAGTGACCTGAACCACCTCAACGATTACCGCCTGGTTGAAGAACGCGACGCCGAATTTGCCCAGGCTCTGGAAGCGTTCGACATTGCCCGCGTTGCCACACTGGCACTCGACCCCGAAACCACCGTGTGTGGTCGCTTCCCCATCCTGACCGTGCTCTTCGTCGCGGAAGCCCTGGGCACTACCAACCTGACTGTCCTTCATCAAACGCACAGCGGCCAAGTGACGGGAATGCTCGTGCCGGGGCAATACACGGTCGGCTATCTGGCAGCCGCCATCCATGAATAGCCAGCAGGGGGAAAGGCGTATGGACCTCTATGCGATCGTTGCCGTGGATATGACCACGCGCCAGAAAATGGGATTTCTTATCCACGGCATGGAAGAACACACCTCGCCGGAAGAACGCGCCACCCTGCTGCAAAAAACGTTCCACTACGCCATCCCTGCCGATTTGCAAGGCAAAGTGCAACTCGGGCACCTCGTCTGGGTGCCATTTGGACGCCTGAAACGCCAGGGCATCGTCGTCGGGTTCGACAGCGAAGCCCCGGTGCCCCACGTCAAAGCGATCGAAAAAGTGGCGTACGAACAGCCCGTTCTGCACCCCTACCAGATCGAGCTTGCCTTCTGGATGAGCCGCGAATACCACGCCCCTTTGTGGGACACCCTCGTGCTGCTCATCCCCCCCGGTCTGTTGCAAGGCACACAAACATGGATCGCCCTGCATGAAGATGCTCCCATGCCACCCCTGCGTAGCGCCGAACGGCGTGTCATCGCCTGGTTGCGTGCCCAGGGTGGGCGTGCCCCTCTGCGCGACATCGAGCACCTGTTTGGAAGCCGCCGCCGCGCCCACCAGGCCGTCGCCACGTTGGAACAGGCCGGCCTCGTTCAACGCGAAGAAGTCGAACAAGGCGCACGAGTACGCCCACGTCGGGAAAAATTCGTGCACGTGGTGCTCAATCCAGAACGCTTGCGCCGCCGTTTTCGTGAACTGGGGCGTCCGTCCAAACGTGCCGAGGTGCTGGAATGGCTTGCTGCCACTCCCCATCACAGCGCCCCACTCGACGAAGTCTGTGCCGGTGTGGGCTGTCGTCCCCAACTCCTGCGCGACATGGCGCAGGACGGCGATATCCGCCTTCTGCCAGAACGCTACATGGTGCGACTGGCACTCCCCCTGGAAGAAGCCCTCGCGGCGGCACGTGGCGAACAGCAGCAAGCCGTGATACGCTTCCTCGCTGAACAGGGCGGCGAAGCCGACATCGCCCTGGTGCGCAAAGCAACGCACGCCCCGCCGCCGGTGTTGCGTGCCCTGGTGCAACGAGGCATTCTGGCCGACGCGCCACAACCCGCCACTGTGGAACTGGCGCTTCCACCAGAACAATTGTGGCGGCGGCTTACCGAACTGCGCCAAAGCCAGAAATACGCCACCATTTTGCGTTATTTGCAGCGCAACCCGATCGAAATGACGGTGGCCGAAGTACGCCGCGCCACCGGCGCTTCCTACGATCAGTTGCGACGCCTGGCCGAAGTGGGGTTGATTACCATCGAAGCACGTGAAGTCTTGCGTTCGCCACTTGCTGAACGCACCTACGCCCCCACGACACCCCCGCCCCTGACACCCGACCAGCAAGCAGCCTGGGAGCAGATTCGCCCCGCTCTTCATCGCCGCGATGGCACCGTGTTCGTGCTGCACGGCGTCACCGGTTCGGGAAAAACGGAGCTGTATCTGCGTGCAGTGGCTGAGGTGCTGGCACAAGGGCAGCAAGCCATCGTCCTGGTGCCCGAAATCGCCCTGACACCGCAAACCGTGGCGCGGTTTGCAGGCCGATTTGGCAACCGCATCGCGCTACAACATTCGCGGCTCACCGCGGGGGAACGCTTCGACGAATGGCGACGCGCTCGCGACGGGCAGGCCGACGTGGTGGTTGGCTCACGAAGCGCCATCTTCACCCCTGTTCCCAATCTGGGGCTGATTGTCATCGACGAAGAACACGAGTGGACCTACAAGCAAGATGCCATTCCCGGCTTGCAAGCCCCACACTACCATGCCCGCGATGTGGCCGAAGCGTTGGCGCGCCTGACTGGGGCAACGGTGATTCTGGGAAGTGCCACCCCCAGCCTGGAAGCCTATGTGCGTGCCAAACAGGGGCGCTACCATCTGATACGCATGCAAAACCGCGTGGTGCGCTACACGAGCCCACAAGACCATTTCCGTCTCCTGGTGGAAACCACCAATGCCGCCCCCGACGCGCCGCCACTGGCAGCCGAACGTCTGGCGGGCGAACTCCCCCCTGTGCAAGTGGTGGATCTGCGTGCCGAGTTGCGCGCCGGGCACAAAAGCATTTTCAGCCGTGCCCTCATCGAAGCCATGCGGGCGACACTGGCGGCCGGGGAACAATGCATCCTCTTTCTCAACCGCCGCGGGACTGCTACCTTCGTCATGTGCCGCGATTGCGGCTGGGTTGCCCGGTGCGACCGCTGCGATATTCCGCTGACATGGCACAGTGGGCAAGAACGCCTGATTTGCCACCAGTGCAGCACAACCGCGACACGCCCACGCATTTGCCCCCGCTGCCTCAGCACGCGCGTCAAAGCATTTGGGGTGGGCACACAACAGGTTGAACAGGTGGCACACGAGCTCTTTCCGCAGGCGCGTATCCTGCGTTGGGACCGTGATACAGCCCTGGCCGCCAACGCACACGAACGCATTTTGAACACCTTTGCGGCTGGAGAAGCCGACATTCTCATTGGCACACAAATGATTGCCAAGGGACTCGACCTGCCCAACGTGACCCTGGTGGGCGTTGTCTCAGCCGACACCGCCCTGCATCTGCCCGATTTTCGCGCTGCCGAACGCACCTTCCAGATTCTGACCCAGGTGGCAGGGCGGGCCGGACGAAGTGCGCGTGGGGGGCGTGTCATCGTACAAACATACACCCCCCAACATTACGCTATTCTTGCCGCCGCCGAACATGATTACGAGCGCTTCGCCCGTGCCGAACTCTCATTTCGGCGGACCCACGCCTATCCACCACTGACCAGGCTTGTGAAACTCACCTTCACAGCGCCACGTGCGACCGCTGCCGAAAACGCGGCTCGCGAACTGGCGATTCTGCTTCGGAGAACGTTGAAACAACTGGGGCTTCCCGCCACCAATGTACTGGGACCAGCGCCCGCTTTCTTCGCCCGCGTGCGGGGGCGCTATCGTTGGAACATCTTCATTCGAGGTCCAGAAGCGCTCACACTGTTGCGTGCGTCGCCTATTCCTCTGGGATGGGATGTAGATGTAGACCCGTTGAATGTATTGTAAGGCACGGCCTGGTCACCAAACAAAAATCCCCGACGGTTTGACATTTGTCGGGGAAAGGCCTCATCCCAAGAAGGGACGGTATCGCCATTAGGAAGCCTGCGATGTCGAAGGGGGCAACCGCTTTTCGACGACTTCCTCATTGTAGAGCTTGAGAATTTCGAGAATGCTCTCATCCAGGCGGGCTTGCTGGCGTACCCGTTCCTCTTCTTCCAAATCACGGATGCGCTGGTAGATGTGAAACGATACTTCGCGCGGATGATGCACAAAATCGAACGTCAACTTCCCCTCCTGGCTGGCTGTTTCGATCACAACATGGCCCACATCCAGCAGCGTGTAGAGCATGTTTGGAATCTGATATGAAATATCTTGAATCGTCGTCAACGGCGCACGGCGTGTATGCACATCGAACCCCAATGGCTCACGTTCTTCGTCCACAATCGAATCGTTGGTGAGGATGTACACATCGTTGCGCCAGTCCTCGATCGTCCAAAGCAACCATGCCCATCCAAAGAGCAGAAACACGAAGTACGCACCCCACAATCCCCACTCCATCCAACGTGGAAGCCTGGAAAGATCTGGTAAGAACAGGAGCATGGTGATCATGCCCAAAATCGAAAGCAGAATGAACAAGGCGGGCTTCCATGCCTGATCGGCCCAAATGAGCGCAATCCAATGCTTGCGCCAAAGAATGGTTCCATCTTCGCGGTAGGTTGTCATTGCCAGCCAACGGCCAAGATAGTGCAAGGGGAAGAAACGGCGCTTTTGTTCCGATGGGGATGGTTTTGCGCCTTCGGCGGGAGCCGCAGATTGGGGAGCTGTTTCGGCCGGTGGTTCCAACCCCAAAGCACGGCGCAAACGACGGCGTTTTTCTTCTTCGGCACGCTGGCGCACCTTTGTTGCAAAACGGTCTCGATGTTCGGTAAGCAAGCGCTGCACAACAGCCGGATGCGGCACATAATCGAAAACGATGGGTGCCGAATTCGATGCGGTGGCAATCCGCACGTTGCCGTAATCCAAAATGGTATTGATGATGGTTGCTTGTTCAAGCTGGACATCCTGTACTTTTTCGAAAGGCGCTTCGCGCCGTTCTTCTTTGTACAGAATCACTTTCTCGATGTGAATGGCACGCTGATTCGTGACGATGAAATAATCGTTGAGCCAGTCAGCCACAACCCACGCCAGCCACGGGATCAAAATCAACATGAGTACGAACCAGCCCCCAAGCAACCAACGCACTGGCAGCGATGGCAGCGCTACAATGCCAATCACCACCAACAATGTTGCCAGCAGAATGCCACTCAGCGGCCCCAGCAACAAGCGGCGCAACAACAAAATCCAGTGGCGGCGCTGTACGAACAAAATTTTTTCATCATCGCGCAGGTCGGGAAGCAAGCGCTTGGCGCGGCTCACAGGCGATTCGGTACGATACCCCAACGCACCTCGCGCTTTCGGTGCAGCTTCGACCATATTGATGAAGTCGATGGCGGGGATGGCGATGGCCACCGTTGGTTCGAGTGCGATGGCATCGTAGGGGTACGGATGCTGGTAGTAGGCGCTGTGATCGCCCACTAGCTCAGGCGGGCGCAACACAGTGACGACAACCGGCTCGGCGTTCTCTTTCTCGTGTTTTTCCAGCGCTACCGCCCCATTGAGAAGGAAATAGACCGTGTTGGGCATCTCTCCCTGATGAAAGAGGGCCTCGCCCTGTTCGAAGGTACGCTCATATGCCACCTGTGCCACCTGTTCTAGCACATGGGGAGGCACATGTTTCACCAGGTCCGAAAACTGTTGCAGTTTTTCCCAAATGGTCAGGTGTTCGCTCATGTTGTACGATTTTTGGTTCGATTTTTGGGTGCAAAAATGATTATACCAGAGCCAGAAGTGGAATACAACCTTTTTGAAGGAAAAAGAAGAGGGGCAAGTGCGATTGAGACAAGTGGGCATAGTTGAAAGAAAGCGTTGCCGGCATACAATGAAACCTGTCAACCAACCTATTCCGAGGA
This sequence comes from Ardenticatena sp., assembly GCA_015487975.1. Taxonomy (GTDB): domain Bacteria; phylum Chloroflexota; class Anaerolineae; order Ardenticatenales; family Ardenticatenaceae; genus Ardenticatena. Next base: position 4,681 of record WFOS01000069.1, on the reverse strand, counting down.
AATCCATGCCCCTTGCACCTGTTTTGATGATCCAGGGCACACACTCCAATGCCGGAAAATCGCTGATGGTAACAGCATTATGCCGCATTTTTGCTCGCCGTGGTCTGCGGGTTGCGCCATTCAAAGCACAAAACATGGCGCTCAATAGTTTCGTCACGCCTGAGGGCGCGGAAATCGGGCGAGCGCAAGCCGTTCAAGCCGAAGCAGCAGGGATCGCGCCTCATGTGGACATGAATCCGATTCTCATCAAACCCGAAGGCGATGGTGTAAGCCAGCTGGTATTGAATGGCCGCCCCTATACACGCCTGCATGCCGGCAATTTTTATGCGCTGAAAGCCGAACTGTGGCCACATGTCACCGCCGCGCTCGATCGGCTCCGTGCCCGTTTCGACCTGGTCATTGCCGAAGGGGCCGGAAGCCCGGCGGAAATCAATCTCAAAGCCGGCGATATCGTGAACATGCGCGTTGCGCGCTACGCCAATGCCCCCGTTTTGTTGGTGGGTGATATCGACCGCGGCGGGGTCTTTGCAGCATTGGTGGGGACAATGGTGCTGCTAGAACCGGAAGAACGTGCGTTGGTCAAAGGCTTCATCATCAACAAGTTTCGGGGGGATCTGCGCCTGCTTGGTGATGGGTTGGAGATGTTGCGCGAACGCGCGTTTGGCGTGCCGACACTGGGCGTCGTGCCCTTCTTGCCAAATTTGCGTATTGCCGATGAAGATAGCGTGGCGCTAGAAACACGGCGTATTACCGGCGAAGGCGATATCGAGATTGTGGTTGTGCAATTGCCGCGTATCAGCAATTTCGACGATTTCGATGCGCTGGCCGCTGAGCCAGGGGTGCGTGTACGTTTCATTCAGCATGCTGACGAGATTGGCTCGCCCCATGCGCTCATTCTGCCCGGGAGCAAAGCCACCATCGCCGACGTACAGTGGCTGTACGAGACGGGTATCGCGACGCGTGTCCAGGCGCTGGCAGCCGACGGCATACCAGTGGTGGGCATTTGCGGGGGCTATCAAATGCTGGGGCAATGGCTGGAAGATACCGACGGGGTAGAAGCGCCAGCCGGGACGCGCGTTGCCGGGTTAGGATTGCTGCCGACAGAGACACGCTTTGCGCGTGAAAAGGCGACGTTTCAAGTACGAATCAGTGGCTGCCAGGGCACGTTGTTCGAGGGTATTCACAACGCACATGGCTACGAAATCCACATGGGGCGCACGCAGAGCGCCAGGCCGCTCTTTCGCCTGAAACGCTCTTCGTCGGGTGAGGAAGTGCTGGACGGGGCGGTGCACGGCCACGTGTGGGGAACATACGTGCATGGGCTATTCGACAATGTGCATGTGCGACAGAGGTGGCTCCGCACGCTCGGGTGGCGAGCACAAGGGAAAAGCCCGGCGGCTGATTGGCGCGAGTACGAGTACGACCGTTTGGCCGATCACGTAGCTGCACATGTCGACATCGAGGCCATTGCGCGGCTGGTCAAACAGACGACTGGACACTTCCTGTAAAATAAGGAGGGAGTACCATGCGTTTCATGATGCTGGGAGTGTGCGCGATGCTGCTACTCGGCGCGTGCGCCATCGGCAGACCCCAACCATCTCCCACACCAACGCCCGATGTCTGGATAGAGTACCACATCGAAGGGGGGGTGGCTGGTTTTTGCGACGACCTGACGATACGCAGCGACGGGACGGTGCGGGTGGAATCATGTCGATTGGACGCTCCCCGCACATTCACCCTGCGCGACGACCAAATGCGCCAACTCGCTGGGTGGATAGGACGATTTGCCACCACCACACACGAGCATCGCGATCCACCCAATGTGGCTGATGGGATGTACGTGCGCTTGGTCTTTCACGGGCAAGGGCGCACCCCACCCGACGGAGCCACACTCGAAACCCTGCGAGTATTGGCGGGTGTCTTCATTGCCCAAGCGCACGCATTCGATGAGTGAACGTCCCCTTTCGACAATCCGCCTGCCCGATCTGGGAAGGCATCCAGCGATTGGGCGAACACCAGGTGGTGGTATGTTGGGCGTTTTCTCTGGTTACCAGCTAGACCAAAAAGCCCCATGGTTCCAATTCGACCAAGTCATCGTTACAGTTGGTTTCGGTCATTGCAATCCGTCTCAGGGTCGGAGATACAATCGCCTTCATGACAACGTGCTCTCTACAAGAGACGAAGGGGCAGAGCCACCCTGCGCCGACTGTGACTGCGACGAGTCAGCTGTCGCAGGTTCAGCGTCATCGCGACCACGCCAAGCGCAGTTTCACTGAGTGAGGAGGCTCAGGCGAAGCTACCGTCAACAAGCGTCGCACTTCTGGCACGCTCGATTCAGCAAGCGCCTGATTCACACACCACTTATCCTTCCTTCGACCGCCTCAAACCCTGTTCTATATGTACGGCCACCTGAACCAACGTACACATGTCGGTCTCTCGTGACGCATTGGACAAACAGGAGGCCAGGTTCATAGAGGACTGCGTGCAGACCGAGCCAACACCTTGGTCCGAGGGCCAGGCTTCGATGTTCTACAACACGCACACAGGCTCCGTCGTCGGTGCGAGGCACCTTTTCTGCCGCTGCTACGCCCACTATTGCCGCCGTGTCTGTCGAAGAGCCTTCAAGGTAGAGATCGAATGGCGAGCGTTAGCATCGCGAACCGCTCGCTGCGCACGTGGCGAGACTGCACTTCTTGGGATTCCAACAGACAGCCTTCTCAAGTTTGGAGATTATTGCTTGTGCAAGTGCACATTCACTAGGAAGAGGACGAGCACCGAAAACAAGAGGAGATAACCGATAGAAAGCCCAAAATGGTCGGTCAAATCCCCGGAAAGTGCCTGGCGGAACGCCAACGCAGCGTGCGTGCTTGGCAATATCCAAGCGAATGGCCGAAGCAAATATGGAAAGCGTTCCAGAGGGATCATGACGGGGCTCAGAAAGGCCAGAACAAAATTGACTAAGTTCGCCATGAGGGTGGCGGATTCATAACTGCGCGCATGGATACCGATAAAGGCACCTGTAGAAGCAAACGCACAAGCACTTACCAAGAAGACAAAAAAGATGGATGGATGTGGGTGGATCGCAATTCGAAAGAGTAATTGGCCCACGTATAACGTAATCACGACCCCTGGAAGCGCAAACAGCAAGAAACTTCCCATAGTGGCTAAGACCAAACTCCCGACAGAATCGATCAACGTTCGGTAATAATCAAGCGCCCTTGTCTCACATAGGAATGCAAACCGGCTCGCTGTCCGCGAGAGCGTTGTAAAGAAAAGACCGATCATTACGTTACCTGTAATAATGTAAATCAACGCTTGCGAATCGCTATTGTTCATCGTAAAACGGGCAAAAAACATCAGGCTGAGAGGGACCACAATGCCGCCAATGAGCATTCCTCTCCAAGACCATCGCCAATTAGCCAACTGCATCCGAAAAAGGATCAAGAACTCGGAGACGGCTTCCCGCACCATTGTTATCTCTCCAGCATCTTATTGCTCACGATTTGAGTATACACATCCTCCAAGCTTGCCGTTTGTATCCGAAAATCTTCAAGGTTCTCGATGCCAATTCGATCCAATAGAGATGCAATCTCCGCTTTTATATTCGTTCGTCCTACAAGAACTATGGCTCGCTTTTTATTGAGCCACTGGGTATTTTCGAATAGCATGAGGGGGTTCTCATACTCACGAGGCTCAGATTTGAAGGTCAAGTCGATGCGAACTCGGCTATCGACACGCGCTTTGAGCATGCCTATGCTATCTACCGCAACCACCCTTCCATCGACGATGATGGCGACCCGATCCAGGACACGTTCAGCTTCCATAGCGTTATGAGTGACCAGGATAACCGTGGTACCTTTTTGCTTTCGCAGCTGACGTAGGTATGCCCATACCTGTTGGCGCACATCGGGGGCCAAATCATTGGTGGGTTCATCCAATACAAGTACCGGAGGCTCCCCAATGAGAGCAGATACGAATCCCACCAACCTGCGTTGCCCCCCTGAAAGATACCGGATGACAGTATGACGCACCGGGTCCAAATGCCACATCGCCAGCAGTTCATCGCTCATTCGACGTGCCTTTCGAGCCGGTAGGCGACGAAGACGACCAGTAAAATAAATGGCTTGCTCAACGGTCAAATCTTGGAGGGCAAACGGTTCCTGAGGAAGATATCCAACGGTGCGTTTGACCACGGCAGGATATTTGCGTAGATCCTTCCCCTTGAACAAGATACGACCTTTATCGGGAACGAGCAGGCTCATCATCTGGCGAACGAGAGTTGTTTTGCCTGCACCATTCGGCCCCAGGAAGCCGAAAAATTCCCCGCCTTCAATAGCAAGCGATATATCTCTATTCGCGAGAACGACCCGCTCGCCATTCTGGTATGATTTCGTAACGTTTTCGATGCTGTATATGGGAATCATGATGCAATACTATGTCATGAAGAGTAACGATCTGATCTCCATATGATACTTACGACAGCAAGACATCTCCTGATAGGAATTACGCAGTTGATTGAAGGACAAGGGAAGGATGGGCTCAATAATGACGGATAGCCTCCCGAATCATGGCATGTTTGGCCTCGAACCAGAAGATACCGTGTCGCAAACGGGCGACTTCCAGGCGCAGAAAAGCGCGAATCGCCAGCCCAATGTGATTCCGCTGGGCTACGGACACCCCG
>WFOS01000068.1 GCA_015487975.1 Ardenticatena sp. | reverse complement strand
GGGTAATCACCAGGCAGTTCTTGCTTGACGCTTGTTCGGTTTTTCTTACAATCACCCCCGCTTGAATCATTGACAAGTGCATATGGCTCGGTGCAGGTGCGCCAGTCGCCCGGATGCGCGGCGCACAATGGAGGAAGACCGGTGAAAGTCCGGCGCTGTCCCGCAACGGTAACACGCCTGCGAGCGTGAAGCCCGATACTCCGCCTGCACTGTGGCTCGTGTACCACCTTCGCGGAAAGGGGGCCGAGCGTGACGCTTTTTTCGCACGCAACCCGCTTCCCGGCGGGTTTTTCGTTTGTACCCGGCGGCTATCCTCGTGAAGGTCGCCTTTTTTTGTTTTTGGCGGCCACTCCCCCTTTTCGCCCCAACGTATGAGGTCGCGTATGCATCAACCACTCTATCCATTTACCGCCCTGGTGGGGCAGGAACGACTCAAAACGGCGTTACTGTTGAATGCTATCAACCCTGCAATTGGCGGTGTGCTGATTCGTGGGCACAAAGGTGCCGCCAAAAGCACCGCAGCACGGGCACTGGCGGCACTCTTGCCCCCCATTCGCACGGTTGCGGGGTGCGCTTTCAACTGTGACCCCGGTGCCCCTTGCGACATCTGCCCGACATGTCGCCAGCCCGATCGTGAGGTGGAAACGCGTCCCGCGCCGTTCGTGACACTGCCGCTTGGTGCGACCGAGGACCGCGTGGTGGGCACGCTCGATATCCAGCGTGCCTTGCGCGAGCGTGAACATGCATTCCAGCCAGGGGTGCTGGCCGCAGCGCATCGAGGCGTCCTCTACATCGACGAAGTCAACCTTCTTGCAGACCATCTCGTGGATGTGTTGCTCGATGCCGCCGCCATGGGCGTCAACACGGTTCAGCGCGAAGGGTTTGCTGTGACGCACCCCGCTCGCTTCGTTCTCATCGGCACCATGAACCCCGAAGAGGGCGACCTGCGCCCACAACTGCTGGACCGATTTGGGTTGATGGTGGATGTGGTCGCGCCAACGGACCCCGCCGAGCGTGCCGAGGTGGTGCGGCGACGGCTGGCATTCGAACGCGACCCGCATGCGTTTGTAGCGACCTGGCAGGCCGAAGAAGAAGCCTTGCGTGCCCGCATTGTAGCGGCACGCGAACGATTACCGCATGTGCATCTGGATGATGAGATGCTGGCATTCATCGCAGGGCTTTGTGTCGAATTCGAGGTGGAGGGGCTGCGGGCGGATATCACCTTGTACAAAACCGCCTGCACGCTGGCTGCTTTTCACGAGCGCACGCACGTCACCCCCGATGACGTGCGCACAGCCGCCGAACTGGTCTTGCCTCACCGGCAACGTCGTCAGCCGTTCGAACAGCCCCGCCTCGATCGTGAACGGCTCGACGACCTCATGCGTGATTTTACCGAGACGCCCCCCAGCGCCGACGGGCACGATTCCCCCTCGTCGCCCGATGGCGATTCCCCCCAGGCAGACGGTGCCGACGAAGAAACGTTTGCGCCGTCGCCAACGGTGGCACCTCGCATAGAGGTCGTGGGGACGGCTTCTCCCCCCCGTCCCCACGGCCGCCGTGCCGTCACAGCCGAAAGCACCCGTGGGCGCTATGTGCGTGCCGTGCGCGACTCCAACACCACCGACATCGCCTTCGACGCGACGTTGCGTGCCGCCCTGGCACGCGGCGAAACCGACATTCAACGCGAAGACCTGCATCGCAAGGTGCGCGAAGGACGCACGGGTACCCTCATTGTCTTCGTGGTGGATGCCTCGGGCTCGATGGCGGCGCGGCGGCGTATGGAAGCCGCCAAAGGAGCCGTGCTGACGCTCCTGGGTGATGCGTACCGCCAGCGAGATGATGTTGCGCTCGTTGCCTTCCGTGGGCCGCAGGCCCAGGTGCTCTTACCCCCCACGCACAGTGTCGAATTGGCGGAACGCGCTTTGCAAACGCTTCCCACAGGTGGGCGAACACCACTTGCCCATGCGCTAACGCTCACGGGCGAGCTGGTGGCACAGGCGCGGCGTGCCGCCCCCGAGCGGCCTGTGCTGGTTGTGCTCATCACCGACGGCAAAGCCAACGTGCCGCTCGATGGACGCGATCCCTGGCAGGCCACCCTTGCGGCTGCGGAACATCTCGCTGCTGCCCAGGTTGCAGCGCTCGTGCTCGATACCGAGCAAGGCATGGTGCGGCATGGGCGTGCTGCGGAACTCGCAACGGCTCTGCACGGGGTGCATATTCCGCTCGATACGCTCTCTGCTGAAGAGGTTGTGCAGCGTATTCGCCAACATGGTGGCGTGAGAATGTCGCGAACATAAAACAGACCAAAGGAGCAGGACCATGTACCATCACGAAACGCAAACCGAACAGGCACACAGTTCCATCTGGCAACATGCCGTTGTGCAAATGGCGATCGTGCTGTTTGTTGTTGGCATTGTCTTGTGGGCGATTCTCTTCACCAACTATCCTCCCTTGCATGACCCGTTTCACGAGCTGCGCCACGCCCTCTACATCGTGCCGTGTCACTAATTCAGCATAGCCAAAAATCTCATGACACAGGAGAAAAGTCATGACACGCATACGTTGGTTCGTTCTTGTAATCGTATTGGGAGTCGTGAGCGTGTGGGGCATGCGTGCGCAGGCTGCCACGCTGGATGTGCGTTTGACAACCAATCCCCCCGTGCAGGCGATTATCCCCGATGAGACCTTTACGACAACGACGCTCGAAGTGCGCGATGAAAATGGTGCCCCACTCAATGGATTGGTTTGGGTGCATCTGCGCACACCGCGGGCGCCGCGCGTGCTGGGCACCGATTTTCCCTATGTCGAGGATACGCTTTTGCTCGATCTCCCTGCGCAGGCACGCGATGGGCGCATCGAATTGGGGCTCGTGTACCCCATTCGTGGCACCTACACGTTCGATGTCGAAGCGCCCCTGCCAGAAGGCGGCGTGCGCACGGCACGTGCGACGTTGACCATTCAGGAAAACCCCGCCGAAGTGCGCAATTTCATCGTCGTGGTGGCGGGGCTCTTCGGCATTGGCCTGCTGGCAGGATTTTTCATCGCCTCGAACAGCCGCCACGTGGTGCTGGGAGGTGTGCTGTTCGTGCTGATTGGGCTTTTCCCTGCACCAGCGGGCGCGCATGGTGGCACCGACAACCAGGCATCGGCTGAGAACGTGCCAGGCGACACGTCGTGGGTACTCGAAGGCACCACTTGGCGGGTCGAGGGGGTGCTCGATGCACCCACAGCGCGGGTGGGTGAGCCGCTCGGCATGCGCTTTACGGCCACCTCTCTGGACGGGCAACCATTGCCGCCAGCCTCCATCGTCGTCGAGGCGATTCATGCCGAGGATGAGATCCCCATCTATCGCTTCACCATCCCCTTGCAGGAAGGGGACGTGCCTGCTGCCGTCCACTTCTTCGACGGGGCACCGCACGATGTGCGCTATACAGTCGTTGTGGGCGACGAACAGGCAACATACACCATGCGCCTGCCTGTCGAGGGTTTTTCGCCCCCGTTGTGGACGAAAGTGCGAGCCCTGCTCATCCTGTTGACGCCGTTGCTGGCGGGTATGCTCCTCGGCTATGGCCTCGTGCGGCGTACACGCCGACGTCTGGTTGTGGGGACGTATGCCTGACGCCATGCACCAGCAGGTGGCATTGCGCTTTGTGAAACACGCACCGCCGTCAGCCATGGCATTGCTGCTCCCTTGGCTTGAACGGTTGCTGAGCAATACGCCGTTGGAAACACTTGTCTCGGCGGGGTATTGGGCGGCGCGGTGGGCCGCTGCACGCCGTTTGGCGCACCATTGCTCCCCCACCGCAGCGGACGAAGCCGTGTTGTGGCAACTGGCTGGCGATCGTGAGCGGTTTGTGCGCGAAGCGGTTGCCCGCACGTTGGCAATCTGGTGGCAGAAAGGCTGGTGCACCACGCTTCCTGAGCCGCTCACACCGCGCCAGTGGCAAACCGCGTTGCATGCCGTCATCGCGTTGCTTGAGGCGCCCGCATCGTCTCCCTTGGCGCTTGTCGAACGTGTGCTCATCGCGGCATTGCGCGCGCCGCATGTGCCCGAGCAAGCACGGCGTGAGGCCTTTCTTGCACTGGCGCGGCACGACAGTCGCCTTGCCTTGCGGCTCTGTGCCACATGCGATACCGACACCTGGGAAACGACCGCCGACATTTCCGTGCCCCCTTTGCGGCTGGCGCAGGTCGTTGGCCAGCCGCACGCTCTCCATGTGGTGCAGGTCGCTGCCCGCCAGCGTCGCTTTGTGTTGCTGATTGGCGCACCAGGTACAGGCAAAAGCATGTTGGGCGAAGCCATGGCGGAACTGTTGACGCCGCACAAGACGCATGATGTGCTGGTACTTCCCAATCCCGAACAGCCTGTCAGCCCGCGCATTCGCACCGTGCCGGCCGGGCGTGGGGCGCTGCTTGTGGCGGAAGCCGAGGCCACCTGGCGTCGGCGTGTGCGCACGCACCGTGCTTTGCTGTTGCTGGCACTCTCTGGTCTGCTGATCACCCTGCTTGCCGCTCGCGCCACGGGCGCATGGCACTGGCCGCTCATCACAGGGGTGCTGGCATGGGTATTGTGGCGCAACAGCCCTTCCCGAACAGCGCCAGCAGAAACCCCCCGCCTGCTGGTGCGCCAGCATCCGCGCCGTGCGCCCTTCGTGGACGCCACCGGCTTGCATGCAGGGGCATTGCTGGGCGATGTACGCCACGACCCCTTTCAGTCGGGGGGGCGTGAAACCCCGCCTCACCACCTTGTGGAAGCCGGGGCATTGCATCAGGCGCATGGTGGCGTGCTCTTCATCGACGAAGTGGGCACACTCTCGCGCGCGACGCAACAAAGCCTGCTCAGTGCCATTCAATCGCGGCGGCTCGCCATCACCGGGCGTTCGCCTGCATCCAGTGGAAGCATGGTGCGCACCGACCCCGTGCCATGCGATGTGGTGTTGGTGCTGGCGGGCAACGATGACGATTTGCCCCACGTGCACCCCGCCTTGCGCTCGCGCATTCAGGGGTATGGCTACGAGGTACGTATGGCCACCAGTATGCCCGACACCCCGCAGAATCGGACGGCGCTGGCGCGATTCGTGGCGCAGGAAGTGGTGCGCGATGGGCGCATTCCCCACTTTACCCGCGCCGCCGTCGAAGCCATCATTGCCGAAGCAGCACGACGCGCCCCGCCAGGCCAGTTGACGTTGCGCCTGCGTGAACTTGGGGGCGTTGTGCGTGCCGCTGGCGACCAGGCAGTGCTTGACGGCGCCCCCCATGTCGAAGCCCATCACGTGGAGCGGGCGTTGCGCCTGTTGCAGCAGACGACCTGCCCAGAAAACCATCTCACCACGGAACCAGAGGAGAAACCATGCCAACCATCTTGCTGATTGCTCATGGAACGCGCGACCCCGAAGGTGTGGCGCAGTTCGAAGCCTTTGCCCACACCTTGTCGCGCTATCTGGATTGGCCTGCCATTCCCTGCTATCTCGAACTGGCCGACCCGCCCATCATCGTTGGCTTGCGTGAGGCTCTCGCACAGGGGGCAGACCATATCGTTGCCTTGCCGCTCTTCCTGGGACCAGCAGGGCATCAGAAAAACGATGTACCCACCATTCTCAACTGGGCACGTCGCGAATGGCCGCACGTGCGTATCGACTATGCTACCCCGCTCGGCGTGCACCCTTTCGTTGTTGAAACGTTGGATGACCGTACCCGTGCAGCAGTGGCGCAAGCCTCGTCCTCTATTCCACTGTCGGAAACCGCCGTGCTGCTTGTGGGGCGTGGCAGCCGCGACCCCGATTCCAACTCCAACGTTTACAAGCTGGCGCGTCTGCTCTGGGAAGGGCGCGAATATGGCTGGGTAGAAACCGCCTTTTACAGCCTGACAGCGCCGACGGTGCCCGAGGGCATTGAGCGGTGTCTACGTCTGGGGGCACGGCGCGTTGTCATCACGCCTCATTTCTTCTTCACGGGCATCATTCTGAAGAACATTGCTCGCATGGCCGAAGACGCTCGACGCGCCCACCCCGAACATGATGTGCTCATGGCGGAACCGCTTGGCGATGATGAGCGCATCCTTGCCGTGGTGCAACAGCGTTTGCAGGAAGCCATCGAAGGACGTGCCGCCATGAATTGTGATGTGTGCAAATACCGCCATCGCATGGTGGGGTTCGAGCATGAACATGGCCTGCCCCAAACCAGCGACCACCATCACGGCCTGCGTGGGCTTGACCATCACCATCATCACCACCATCACCATCATCATCACGACCACGACCATCACGCCTGAGGGGGCCTCATGCACGAAGCATACTGCCGCCAACCCAAACATATCAGCGCCGCCTCGTTTGCCATCATTCGGCACACCTTGCGCGAGGTAGGTGTGGCACTTCCCCCCGAACAGGCGCCCATCGTCGAACGCATCATTCACGCCACGGCTGATTTCGACTTCGCCACACTCACCCGCTTCAGCCGTGGGGCGGTTGCCGCGGGGATCGCCGCCCTGCGTCAGGGGGCACCGGTTGTGTGCGATGTGAACATGGTGCGTGTCGGACTGGATGAACGCCGCTTGCGCCGCCTGGCGGGAGAGGCGTTCTGCTTCGTGCAGACAGAGACCGCTGTGGCACTGGCAGCGTCTGAGGGCATCACGCGCAGCGCCGCAGGCGTGCGGTTGGCGGCTCGCCAGGGGCTGCTCGATGCGGGCGTGCTGGTGGTGGGAAACGCGCCAACGGCACTCTTCGAGGCATTGCAGCTGCTGGATGATGGGCGTATCCGCCCTGCGCTCATCGTCGGAGTTCCGGTTGGGTTCGTGAACACGGTGGAAAGCAAAGCCGCGCTCATGCAGCGCCATGACGTGGCCTGGATTGCCACCGCGGGGCGCAAAGGTGGATCGCCTGTGGCGGTGGCGATTGTCAACGCGCTGTTGCGGCTGGCTGTCGGCGATGATCCTGATGCGTGAGGTGGTGCTATGACACCCTCGGTGCCAGCACGCAACAAACAGGGGAAGCGGTGGGGGTTCACCACAGGAACCTGTGCCACCGCCGCCGCGACCGCCGCGGCATACGCGCTCGCAACGGGTACGCGCCTGCGCGAGGTCTGTGTGCGTGTGCCGCTTGGGTTCGAAGTGTTCTTCGAGCCTGTCGAGTGGCGTCTTTCCCCCAACGAAGTGGCGTGTTGCATCGTCAAAGACGCTGGCGACGATCCCGATATCACGCATGGGACACGCATTTGTGCCCGTGTGCGCTGGGATGAAACACGTTCAGCCGGGCTGACGATCGAAGGCGGTCTGGGCGTGGGGCGGGTCACGCGCCCCGGCCTGGGGTTGCCGGTGGGAGGTCCTGCCATCAATCCTGTGCCGCGCCGCATGATCGACGACCACGTGCGGGCTGTGCTGGGGGATCTGCTTTGCCATCGTGCGGTCGAGGTCATCATCGAAGTGCCCGAAGGGGAACGTCTGGCGCAACAAACCCTCAACCCACGCCTGGGCATCGTTGGCGGCATCAGTATTCTGGGCACAACGGGTGTCGTGTTCCCCTATTCGACCGCAGCCTGGCGGGCGAGTGTCATTCAGGCGGTGGAAATGGCAGCGTCGAATGGCGCAGAGCATCTCGTGCTGGCTACCGGTGGACGTTCGGAAGCGTATGCCCGCACCTTGTACCCCGATGTCCCCGAAGGGGCCTTCGTCGAGATGAGTGTCTTCACAGGCGCCGCGCTCAAAACATGCGCTGCCTACGGCGTGCCGCGGGTCTCGCTGGTGGGCATGATTGGCAAATTGGTGAAGACCGCGCAAGGGCACATGACGACCCATGTCGCGGGCAATCAGGTAGATTTTGCGTTTCTGGCTGAGGTGTGCGAGCAGACAGGCAGCCCTTCTCCGCTTGTGGAGGCTGTGCGTCAGGCCAACACTGCCCGCCATTTTCTGGAACTCTGCCGCGACGCGAATACGTGGCAACCCATTCAACGGGTGGTTGAACTGGCTGCCCACCAGTGCGCTCGCTTCGTCGCCCAACACGGGGCGCACATGACCATCGATGTCGTCCTGGTGGATTTCGACGGCACAGCGCTTGCACGGACGACCGTAGTGGCGACACCCGCCGAAAATGTGCCGCCCCCGACGCGCCCAACGCGCCCTTTCATTGCCCGCGCTGCGGATGGTGAAACGTAGGCGGCCTTTCGAAGTCGAAAAACAACCAGAACCATGATGTCTGATCACATGCCACATGCAACTGACACGTGCATTCACGTGATTGGGCTCAACGGGAGCCCTAGCAGACTTCCCGCGCACTTGCAGGCCCTGGTGGCGCAGGCCGACCTGCTGGTCGGTGGACGACGCCACCTTGCCAACGTGGACAATGCGCACGCCGAACGCCTTGCCATTGGCAACAACATCCCGCAGGTAGTAGAGGCGATACGCACAGCCTGGAAGGCGAAGCAGCGTGTCGTTGTGCTCGCATCGGGCGACCCGCTTTGCTACGGTATTGGCGCGACCTTGCGTCGTTTCTTCCCCGCCGACGTGCTTTGCGTTCATCCTGCGCCCACTGCTTTTCAACTGGCCTTCGCCGCCCTGAGCGAGCCCTGGCACGATGCTGCCCTGCTCAGCGCGCATGCCCGCCCGCTGGCTGACGTGGTGGCACGCACGCTGGCTGCTCCCAAAGCCGCTATCCTCACCGATGGGACGCACACACCCGCGGTAGTGGCACGCGCCCTGCTGGATGCAGGTCTGCCCCCTGATGCGCCCATCGCCGTGTGCGAAAATCTGGCACTGCCCGATGAGCGTATCTGGCGTGGCACGCTTGCCGACGCCGCCGAATGCACCTTCGCCCCGCTGAACGTCGTGGTTGTCTGGAACCCCGCGCCCCCATGCCTTGCTGTCCCGCCAGGATTGCCCGACCAGGTGTTTGCCACCGAAGCACGCCAGATCACCAAGCGCGAAATACGCCTGCTCGTGCTGGCGGAATTGCGCGTGCGCCCTGGCGATGTGGTATGGGACATTGGCGCGGGTAGTGGCGCGGTCAGTATCGAACTGGCACGTGCGCATCCCACAGCACGCTGTTTCGCTGTCGAGCGTCGCCCTACCATGTTCACGCACATGCGCACCAACCTGGAACGTTTCCCCGCCCCCAACCTGCATCCCGTGTTGGGGGAAGCCCCGCATGCCTGCACCGCCTGGCCCGCTCCCGACGCCGTCTTCATCGGAGGAAGTGGCGGCCGACTGGCGGACATTCTGGCGCATGTGCGCTACCGATTGCGCCCTGGTGGTCGGCTGGTTGGCACATTCGCCACGCTCGACAACCTCTCCTTCGTGCGCCAGGCGCTGCCTACCGCCCGCTGGTATCAGGTGCAGATCAACCACGGGGTCCCCATTGGCGCATCCGAGCGCCTGCGTGCCGAAAACCCCGTCTGGATTGTCGTCTATGACCATGAGGAGGAACGATGTCAGCCACATTGACCGCCGTGGGGGTTGGCCCTGGCGACCCCGAACTGCTCACCATCAAAGCCGTGCGTCTGCTCGACCACGCCGACGTGGTCTTCGTGCCCCGGAGCCGCGATGGTCACCAAAGCCTAGCACTGCGCGTCGTGCAGCCCTGGTTGCGTGCCGACCAGCGCGTGGTGGAATTGCCACTTCCCATGACACGCGACGCCGACACGCTCCATGCTGCTTGGCATGCCGCCGCCGATACCATCGCTGCTGAATTGCCACACGGAGAGGGGGCCTACGTGCTGTTGGGTGACCCCCTGTTCTACGGCACGTTCATCTACATCGCGGCAGCTCTGGCAGAACACCACCCCCACATCGCTTTGCGCGTCGTGCCTGGCATCCCCTCGTTCTCGGCTGCTGCTGCGGCCGCTTTCTTCCCCCTGGCAACCACCAATCAGCGCGTGGCCATCTTGCCGGCATCCTACGAAACCGACGCCAAAGCCCTGCGCCGGCTTCTCGCCGACTTCGACACCGTCGTGTTGCTCAAAGTGGGGCCTGTGTTGCCCCGCGTGGTAGCCGCTTTACGCGAAGAAGGCCTGCTCGACCACGCCATCTATGCCGAGCGCGTTGGCATGCCCGAAGAACGCATCGTGCGCGACGTGCGCACCCTGCCCGACGCTCCCGCGCCCTACCTTTCATTGCTCATCGTGCGCCAGCCTATGCGGAGGAAGGCCCTATGACACCCCCTCGCCCTGGTGTTGTCTACTTCATCGGTGCTGGTCCCGGCGCTCCCGACCTTCTGACACTGCGTGCCCGGAACATCCTCTCGCACGCTACGCTGGTGCTCTACGCCGACAGCCTGGTGCATCCCGGCGTGCTGGCATTCGCCGCTCCCACAGCACGCATCGAAGGCACAAGCGGCCTGACCTTGCCCGACATCGTCGCGCGCATGGTTGCCGAAGCTCGCCGCGGCGGCATTGTCGCCCGTGTTCACAGTGGCGACCCAGCCCTCTATGGCGCACTGGCAGAACAGACCGCCGCGCTGGATGAGGCTGGTGTGCCGTACGACATTGTGCCGGGCGTATCGAGCCTCTTTGCAGCCGCTGCCTGCCTCAAACGCGAGCTGACCGTACCAGGCGTCGCCCAATCTGTGATTCTGACCCGTGCCGCGGGGCGAACCGGCTTGCCCCGCAACGAATCACTCCGTGCGTTTGCGGCACATGGTACGACGTTGGCCATCTTCCTGAGCGTAAGCCGGATGCAACAGGTTGTGGACGATCTGCTGGCATCCGGCGGGTACACGCCCGATACACCTGCCGCCGTGGTCTATCGCGCGACGTGGGAAGATGAACAGGTGGTGCGCGGCACCTTGCGTACCATCACCGACCAGGTGCGTGCTGCCGGCTTCACACGGCAGGCGCTCATCCTCGTTGGTGATGCTCTGAGCGACGCTCCACCACCTGCCACCTCGCACCTCTATGCACCCGAATGGCGGCATCGCTTCCGCCCGCAGGGAACACCGGTCGAACGCCCCGTGCAGACCGCCGCTGCCACGCTCACCACAACACACGTCATCGCTGTCAGCCGCGATGGAAGCCGCCTGGCCCATACCGTGGCCAACAGCCTTGGGGCATCTGCCTGGGTGCCGCGCCGCTTTGCGGACGAAGCCCCGCAGGCATTGCCATTCGATGGGCGCGTGCGCGACCTACTGGCGCATCTCTGGCCGCAAAGCCGCCGCATCGTGCTCATCATGCCCGTGGGAGCAGCCACTCGCCTCATTGCGCCCCATCTGCGCCATAAGCACCACGACCCCGCTGTGGTTGTGTGTGATGATACTGGGCGCTTCGTGGTGCCGCTGGTCGGGGGGCATGTGGCGGGCGCGAATGCGCTGGCGCATACGATTGCCGATTGCCTGCACGCCACGCCGGTGATTACCACCGCGAGCGACTGTCGCGGCCTGCCCTCGCCAGACCTGCTGGGGCGCGAGCGCGAATGGCGCATTGCTCCTCATAGCGCCCTGACCCAAACCGCAGCGGCGCTCGTCAATGGCGAACCGCTGGGCCTCTTTGTCGAACCTGATTTGCCTGACGAAGCCGCTTATCTGGCCGAGAGGCTCGCGGCCTTACCGCGTGAACAATGCCGCTGCGTCGAAACACCGGCTGCCCTGTTCGACCTCTCGTTCGGAGCGGTGCTGGTTGTGAGTCATCGTGTACGCCCTGAATGGGAGATGGCGTGTCGGCGCGGCGTGCTCTACCGCCCGCCGGTACTGGTGGTGGGGGTTGGATGTCGGCGTGGCGTCCCGGTGGACGACCTTGATGCCGCCGTACGTGCCACACTCGCTCAGGCAGGCCTCGCCCCCGATGCTGTGCGTGCGTTCGCCACTGCGGCCATCAAAGCCGATGAGCCGGGCATTCATCATCTTGCCGAACGGTGGGGCGTGCCTGTGGAGATGGTCGAACATGCTGCGTTGCAGGCGCTCACGATGTCGTTTTCACCGAGTGCCGCAACCCGTTTTGGGCTGCCCGGTGTGGCTGAACCAGCGGCGGTTGCCGTGGCACGGGGGCCTTTGCTGGTGCGCAAGCAACGTTTCAAACGATGTACCGTCGCTGTTGCACTGGCGCAATCCGCAAGGAGGGAGAGATGCGCATCCACCTCGTGAGTATCGGGCCGGGCGACCCCACCTACATGACGCCTGATGCCTTTCACGCTTTGCAACAGGCCGATGTGGTGATTGGCTATCACGGCTACCTCTCCACACTCGACAACCTGTTGCGTGCAGAGCAGCAGCGCATTGGGTTCGATTTGGGGGCAGAAATCGAACGGGCACGCCATGCCATTCGCTTGGCACAGGCTGGCCAGAGTGTGGCACTGGTCAGTAGTGGTGATGTCGGAGTGTATGGTATGGCGGGAACGCTCTTCGAAGTGTTGGCAGAAATGGAATGGGATGGCGTCACCCCCGAAGTGGTCGTGCATCCGGGGGTGAGTGCCATGTTTGCCGCCGCTGCACGTGTGGGCGCCCCGCTGGCGCATGACTTTTGCGCCATCAGTCTGAGCGACTTGCTCACCCCGTGGGAGGTGATCGAGCGGCGCATTTGGGCAGCTGCCAGCGCCGATTTTGTCGTGGCGTTCTACAACCCACGTTCCCGCAAACGCCACTGGCAACTGGCACGGGCCTTCGAGATGTTGCGTGCCGAACGCCCACCGCAAACCCCCGTGGCCGTCGTGCGCAACGTCACCCGTCCAACTGAACGTGTACACCTGACCACGCTGGCCGACGTATGCCCCGACGATGTGGACATGTTCGCACTGGTCATCGTGGGCAACAGCCAAACTCGCTTCGTTGGGCCCTGCATGGCGACCCCCCGCGGCTACCTCATCGAAGAGCCAATGCCGCGTGCCGAACCAGGCAGCGCCATGCGAGAAGCGCGTTCCCCCCGCACGCTTTACCCGCTTTTGCTGAACACAGCACATGGCGTGCGTGCGGTGGTGGTGGGCGGCGGACGTGTGGCCACCCGCAAGGTGAAGGGGTTGTTGGCCGCCGGGGTGCAGGTGCAGGTCATGAGTCCGGCGGCCACGTCGGAGATTCAGCAGTGGGCAGTGGAAGGACGGTTGGTGTGGGTGGCGCGTTCTTACCGTGAAGGTGATCTGACCGGCGCCGATCTGGTATTTGCCGCCACCAATTGCCGCGAGGTCAACGCCGCCGTCGCCGCCGAAGCCCGCGCCTGTGGCGTGCTCTGCAACGTTGCTGATGTGCCCGAAGAAGGCACCTTCTACGTGCCCGCGGTATTGCGCCGCGATGATCTGCTGGTGGCAGTGAGCAGTGGGGGGCGTTCGCCGCGTACCGCTGCTCGCTTGCGCGATGCCATGGCCGACTGGCTGGAAACAAATCCTTTGCCCTTGGAGGACGCATGACTGGCAAAGTCTATCTTGTTGGGGCCGGACCTGGTGCAGCAGATTTGATCACACTGCGCGGGTTGCGCGTATTGCGGCAGGCCGATGTCGTGCTCTACGATCGGCTGATTGCGCCCGAGTTGCTGGATGAAGCCCCACCACACGCCGAGCGTCTGTTTGTGGGCAAAGCCGCCAACCGCCACACCATGCCGCAAGAAGCCATCAATGCAGTGTTGGTCGAACGGGCTCGCGCCGGGCAACAGGTGGTGCGCCTGAAAGGGGGCGACCCCTTTGTGTTTGGGCGTGGTGGCGAAGAGGTGCTGGCATTGCTGGAAGCGGGTGTGCCGTTCGAGATTGTGCCAGGCGTTTCGTCGGCGATTGCGGTGCCAGGCCTGTTGGGCATTCCGTTGACGCATCGAGGTGTGGCGAGCGGGTTTGCCGTGGTGGCAGGGCATGAAACACCCGACAAAGCCACGTCCACGCTCGATTGGGAGGCATTGGCGCGTGTGCCAACAGTGGTGGTCCTCATGGCACGCCGAAACATTGCCACCATCTGTGAAGCATTGTTGGCGGCAGGGCGTGCCCCCGAAACACCTGCTGCGGCCATCAGTGCCGGGGCAACCCCCCGCCAGCGCGTGGTTTTTGCGCCGCTCGGCGCGTTGGCGCATCAGGTGGAAACAGCCGCCTTGCCGACACCTATGCTGGTTGTCGTTGGCGAGGTGGTGAGGATATCGGACCTTTCTCGTATGCTTGCTGATTGTGCATCAACCAACCAGGTAGGAGGCTGAAATGTACACACTCGACACAACCATTGCTGCCATTCGACCATTGGACAACGCGGCGATGCGAGCCGCACGTGAACGCCAGGACCAACTCACCAAACCGCGCGGAAGTTTGGGGCGGCTGGAATCGTTGTCGGTGCAACTGGCGGGCATTTTGGGCACCCCACGCCCCCACTTGCGCGACAAGGTCGTCGTGACCATGGCTGGCGACCACGGTGTGGTTGCCGAGGGGGTCAGTGCGTTCCCGCAAGAAGTGACCCCGCAAATGGTGTACAACTTTTTGCGGGGTGGCGCCGCCATCAACGTGCTGGCGCGTCATGCTGGCGCGCGTGTGGTGGTGGTGGATATGGGCGTTGCCATCGATCTCGATGCTCATCCCGATTTGGTCGTCAAGAAGATTGGCTACGGCACAGGCAACATTGCGGTCGAGCCAGCCATGACGCGCGAACAAGCCATTGCCGCGCTCGAAGCAGGGATTGCCGTGGTGCATGCCGAACTCGAACGCGGGTTGGATGTGTTGGCAACAGGCGACATGGGGATTGGCAACACTACGCCCTCGGCTGCTATTGCTGCCGCGATTACGGGGCGGGCGCCGGGTGAAATTGTGGGGCGTGGCACCGGCCTGGACGATGTAGGGGTGGCACGCAAGATTGGCGCTGTCCAGCGGGCACTGGCCGTCAATCGCCCCGACCCCCACGACGCGCTGGATGTGCTTGCCAAAGTAGGTGGTTTCGAGATTGGCGGGCTGGCTGGCGCAATTCTAGGCGCAGCCGCAGCTGGGCGCCCGGTGGTGGTGGACGGGTTTATCTCCACAGCGGCAGCCATGATTGCCGTGTCGCTGGCGCCACAGGTGCGTCCCTACTTGATTACCGCGCACAGTTCACAAGAACGTGGGCATCGCATCATGCTCGATTGGTTGGGTGTGCGCCCCCTGCTCGATCTGGATTTGCGCCTAGGAGAAGGCACCGGGGCTGCGCTGGCCTTCCACCTGCTGGATGCGGCGTGTGCCATCTTGAACGAAATGGCCACGTTTGCCGAAGCAGGCGTTTCCGAGGAAATCGAAAAACAGGAAAAAGAAGAGCGTATCTTCTAGGCGTGTGAGGGGTATTCTTTCATGGATACCTTTGCATCCGTCAGAAAAAACAAACAGGAAGGAGATTTTGAGATGACGCACTACCCAACCATCACGCAAGCCATCTGGCCGCAGGCCACCTGGCGTCATAAAGCCATGCTCGTGGTGCTGGGCAGCCTGTTGACCGCAGCGGCAGCACAATTGACCATTCCGCTTCCATTCAGCCCTGTGCCGATTACTGGCCAAACCTTTGCCGTCTTGCTGGTGGGAGCCTTGCTGGGCAGCCGTGCAGGTGCCACCGCTATGCTTGCCTACTTGGCCGAAGGCGCAGCGGGGATGCCCGTCTTCGCTGGTGGGAAAGGTGGTTTGGCTGTGCTGGCTGGCCCCACAGCGGGGTATCTCTTCGGCTTTGTGGCGGCGGCGTTTGTCGTTGGCTGGCTTTGTGAACGTGGCTGGGACCGTCGTGTCTGGACGGCTGCGCTTGCCATGTTGATTGGCAACGTCGTCATTTACCTTTTTGGGTTGCCCTGGCTGGCT
>WFOS01000067.1 GCA_015487975.1 Ardenticatena sp. | reverse complement strand
GCTGGAAGCGGTGATGGCCCCACTAGGCTCAGGCTGCCCGGTAGATGCGCCACAATACGCCCTCTTCGAGGCCTGGGACGTCTCTGGCTCGCTTTTTCCACGCTCCGTCTCCTCTCTTCCCATCCCCCACCACGTTTTGGGTAATCACCAGACGCGCACCCGCCACACATGGTCTACTTTTTCAAAAGCACTACGTCCCCACTTTCAATTTGCTTTTTTCTGTGTTCTCCGTATAGTCCGTTAAGTTGCCTGCCAGACAACAGGCCAAAATCAACGAAAAGCGTTTCATCGAGTCGAGTTGCACGTGCCCTTGGCTCTGTGAAGCCCAAAGGAGCATAGTGTGACTTTTCAGCAGTTTTCATTCGACAGCCGTATTGAACGTGGTATTGCCGCCGCGGGGTTTCACACCCCCACCCCCATTCAAGCCGAGGCGATTCCCCACATTTTGAATCAGCGTGATGTGCTGGGGCTAGCACAAACCGGTACAGGAAAAACCGCCGCATTCGTGCTACCCATTCTCCACCGCCTGCAAACCAAAGCCAATCGCCGCCCACGTGCGTTGGTGGTTGCCCCTACGCGCGAACTCGCCGAGCAAATCGAAGGCGTCTTTCGCACATTGGGGCGCTATACCCGCGTGCGGAGCCTCAGTGTCTATGGTGGTGTGAGCAAGCGCCGTCAGGCGGCGATTTTGCGCCGCGGTGTGGATGTGATTGTCGCATGCCCCGGCCGCCTGCTCGACCATTTGCGCGACGGTGCGATCGACCTCCGCCATGTGGAGACGCTCGTCCTCGACGAAGCCGACCGCATGTGCGACATGGGCTTCTTGCCCGATATTCATGCCATCATCCAGCAACTACCTACCCAACGCCAGACGTTGCTCTTTTCCGCCACCATGCCGCGCGATATTCGCACGCTGGTCGAAGCGTTCATGCGGAACCCCATTACCGTGCAAATTGGGCAAACTGCTCCTGTGGCCTCGGTCTCGCATGCCATCTACACCGTCCACCCCCGCGCCAAGGCTGATTTGCTGCTGGCATGGTTGCAACGCACCACGCGTGGGCGTGTGCTCATTTTCACCCGCACCAAACGCGGCGCACGCGATTTGACACATACCCTTCGCCAACGCGGTCATGCTGCCGCTGCCCTGGAAGGCGACATGTCGCAACGTCAGCGCCAGCGTGCCATCGATGGGTTCCGCCGTGGACGCCATGACATTCTCGTCGCGACCGATGTGGCCGCACGTGGCATCGATGTACCTGGTATCACGCACGTCATCAATTTCGATCTCCCCGACACCGTGGACGCCTACACCCATCGCATTGGCCGTACAGGCCGCGCCGATGCAACAGGCGAGGCCATTTCGTTCGTGTCGCGCCACGACCGCACGTTGGTACGTGCCATCGAAAAAACATTGGGTGAACGCCTTGAACGACGTTGGATGGAAGGGGCGCAATTCGACAGCCCGCCACCACCGCGCCGCTCACGCCGCCGCACAGCCTGAGCCTTGCATCTCCCCCAAACGCCCGGCACAATGTCGGGCGTTTGGCTGTTTTCGGCATGCCTGTTTTGGCTATAATGCCCACCACACCAATCGCGCGAGGAGAGCATGACATTCCCAACAGGCAAACTGCCACCCGACATACTTGCCCGCCTTTTCCAACAGCATGCCACACCCGATCCCGCTGTGTTGGTGGGGCCTGGCATTGGGCTAGATGCTGCCGCCATTGCCGTGGGTGATGCAGTCGTTGTCGCCAAAAGCGACCCCATCACGTTTGCCACCGAGGAAATTGGCTTCTACGCCGTCAACGTCAATGCCAACGATGTCGCCTGCATGGGCGCAGAACCGCGCTGGTTTCTAGCAACCATCCTGTTGCCAGAAGGTCAAACCGACCAGGCATTGGTGGAACACATTTTCGCGCAATTGCACAGTGCCTGCGCGTCGCTTGACATCACACTTGTAGGGGGGCACACCGAAATCACCTACGGGCTCGACCGCCCCATCATTGCCGGGCACATGCTGGGGCTGACCACGCGCGAAGGCCTGGTTGATGCGCGGAACGCCCAACCTGGCGATGTGGTTCTGCTTGTGCGCGGGTTTCCCATCGAAGGGGCCGCCATCATCGCGCATGAAAAAGCCGACGCGCTGCGCAAACTGGGCTTCGACGAGGAGACGCTCGCGGCAGCACGCCACTTTTTGCACGATCCCGGTATCAGCGTGGTGCATGCTGCCCACCTGGCACTGCAAACCGCGCCGGTGCATGCCCTACACGACCCCACCGAAGGCGGTATCGCCACCGGTTTGTGGGAACTGGCTGAGGCGGCGCACCTGGGCATCGTCGTGGATGGCGATGCGCTACAACCACTTCCGCTGGCTGCTACCCTGTGCGCTACGTTCGGGCTCGACCCCCTTGGCACGATCGCCAGTGGTGCGCTCCTGCTTGTTGCCCCACCCGACGCCGCACCCAAACACCTGGAAGCCTTTGCCACGGCGGCGATTCCGGCGACGGTCGTTGGCGAACTGCGCCCGCTGGAAGAAGGGCGCTGGTTGGTGAAAGGCACAGCACGTCAGCCACTTCCCCGCTTCGACACCGATGAAATCACACGTCTGTTCAAGTGAGGACGCCATGGAGATCAGTACACTTTTGCCTGCTGCGGCGCTGGTTGTGATGCTCATCGGGGGCACGTTCCTCATCATCATGTGGGCCCGCGAAGAAAGCGCCAAAAGTCTCACGGCGCCCTTTTACGAACGCGCTACCCCCGGTGACTATCGCGTCGTGCTCGAATCACCCGGACGGCGCAAATCGGCTGTCATGCGACTGGTGCGCCAGGCACGCCCGAATGTCTCTCTGAAAGAGGCGCTCGGCGCAGTGGAACATCCACCAGCAGTGATCGCCGAGCGTATCAGTCAGGCTGATGCCGAGCACCTGGTGGCTTTGCTGACCGAAAAGGGGGCTCGCGCACGTGTCGAACGTGTCGAGTAGAAAGACGCAGGGAGGTGCGTATGTTCGACCGTTTCAAGCAACTTCCCGATGATTGGCGCGACCGGTTACCCCCTGGCCAACATCTGACACGAAAATGGCCAGTGCTGCACTACGGCGCTATCCCCGAGATCGACCTGACAACCTGGCGTCTGCGGCTCTTTGGCGAAGTCGAGGAAGAGGTCGAACTGACCTGGGACGAGTTCATGGCATTGCCACAAACCACGCGAACGAACGACATTCATTGCGTCACGGGATGGAGCCGCCTGGACAACACGTGGACCGGCGTTACCATCCCCGACTTGATGCAGCTGGTACGTCTGAAACCAACGGCCACGCACGTCATGGTGCATGCGTACGGGGGCTACACCACCAACATGCCACTCGGCGAATTCTTGCGCGATGAGGTGTTGCTGGCGCACAGCCATGATGGGCAACCATTGACACCTGAGCATGGGTGGCCACTGAGGCTGGTGGTTCCCCAACTCTATTTCTGGAAAAGCACCAAATGGGTCCGCGGCATCGAATTCATGGCGGGCGACCGACCTGGATTTTGGGAGCGGTACGGGTATCACAACCACGGTGATCCCTGGAAAGAAGAACGTTTTGGATGAACCAAACGGCGCGGTGTTGGCCGCGCCGTTTTCATGCTGAACCGAGGCGCTGTCGCACAACTTCGTAGATGACGATTCCCGCCGCCACGCTGGCATTGAGCGATTGAATACGCCCCCGCATGGGAATGCGTACCAGAAAATCGCACGCCTCGCGCACGCGACGGCTCATGCCACGCCCTTCTGCGCCCACCACAACCCCAATGGCACCGGTGAGATTGGCATCGGTATGGGTCTGTGGCGCGTTCATATCCAACCCCACCCACCAGATGCCAAACGCTTTGAGGCGCTGCATGGTATCGTGCAGGTTGGGAACACGTGCAACGGGCAGGTATTGGACTGCGCCGGCGGATGTTTTGTAGACCGTGGGGGTGATGCCAGCCGCACGCCGCTCGGGAAGCACAATGCCATGGGCGCCGGCGGCTTCGGCGGTGCGAATGATAGCACCAACATTGTGAACATCTTCGAGATGGTCGAGCAACACCACGAAAGGAGGCTCGCCCCGCGCTGCCGCACGCGCCAAAATGTCGTCCAGCGAGGCATAGCGAAACGGGGCAACACGTGCCACGATGCCCTGGTGGTTGCCCCGCGCGAGTTTGTCCAGCCGCTGGCGAGGCACGAAACGCACAGGAATGCCACGCTGTGTGGCCAACGTCAGCAGGTCGCGCAGATGGGCACGTGCCCGTGGTGTATCCAGCACCCACAGCGTTTCGATGTCGGCATCGCTCTGCAACAATTCGCGCACGGGATGGCGGCCGTAGACGTATGTTCGATCAGGCATGGTCGTCGACCAAGGATTGCAAGAAACGTCTGATTTCGTCGAATTCAGGGGCATCCCATGGCCAATAGCCTTTATCCGCGGCTTCACCAACGCGGAGATATACCCGCTCACGAGATGCAAGAAACACTTGGACTTTTGCCTTCGCGCTATGCCGCGGTCTGCACGATACAGATTCCAGGCAGTCGAAAAAATTCTCGACACAGGTCATAGCGGGGTCGTTGCGAACAGCCCGCAAGCATAAGTCTTCGAGCGCCCCTTCTGCATCATGTGATCCTGGCAAAATCAAAACGCGAACAGAGGGGCGCTGCCCCTCGGGAGTAAGCATTTGACCAGGTACAGGGAGATCAGCATTGCGCAAGGTATCCTGAACTCTCTGAAAAGCCGCTTGTGAATTCGTATCGGCATCTACGACGATTCCTAATGAGCGCACCATGCGGAATCCAGTTACACGGGATAATGTCTGTATCTCTTTCCTCAATTGGGTAATACCACCAACCTTCATAATCTGTACATCGGCTGCTATCCCCATATGGCGTAACAAGGCACCGAAAAAGCGTTCGTCATCATTTCCTTTGACAACAAGCACCGATGCTTTCTCGATCTTGTGAGACATTACCGAATCTCCCACCCACGTTCGAGTGCGACCTGCAAATGTTCGATATCAAATGTCACAGGTTCGATACCATCCGGCGTACGTTCCAAACGATGTAATCGAAAATCATCACGCATTTCTTCGGCAAAAGCCTGATAGGCGGCTTGAATACACTCCAAACTATGCGTCGTGGCAAACAGTTGCACATCGAAAACGCGTGTCGTTTCTCGCAACACCCGCCATACCATAGGAAGCACAGCATAATAAAAGCCATTCTCGATCTCATCGACCAATACGACTCCACCACGCATCGTTCCAATCGCCAGAACAAGCCGAGCCAATCGCACCATCCCGTCACCCATGAGTGAGAGCGGGATAAGATCATTCAATCCAATATCACAATACAACATGGCTTCACGTCCATGGACAACCGTTGTGAGATCTTGCAGGCGAGGCTCTATCTGTTTTAGCGCCTGTACCACCCTCTCTGCTTGTTTTTTGATTTCGAGTTCTCCAAATAATTCGGCCAAACTTTTCGAAGAAGAGGCCGAAAAGGTCGTCAAAAAAGCGACTACTCGATCCTTCGAAACGAGTATGCTAGGTGTTATCTGGCGGGGAAGGGCATGCCGACTCACATATCGCCTTTGTAGCCATCGATCGCCTTGCTCGATTTTTGTCTCACGAACTTCTAGCAGATCCCCTTCGTAAGATACCGTATGCAATCGTCTCAACACATTCGGATCATCGACATCACTGAGCGAAACCTTGTGCAGTTGGACGATGCGCTCTTCGTTTTCGAGGACAATTGGTTCTTTCGACCGCTTTTTCGCAAAAAGAAAATCCAGGCTCTGCCAAGGCTCATCTTTCAACTGCGAAAGTGACATACCACGCGCCAGAGCCAGATCGAATGGGTTGTCCCCCGCATGGACATACAATGCTTCGAGCAATGCGGTCTTTCCAACATTATTCGGTCCCACAATCAAATTGAGACGTTCCAGATTCGCAATCTGGAACGTCTCGAAGCATCGGAAATTCTGGACCGACAACCAACGATACCGCATCTTAGTGTCCCCTTCACGTACGCACACGCCACTTCGTGCCTTCGGGCGTATCTTCCAGCGCAATGCCCTGTTCAGCCAACCGATCGCGAATCAAATCGGCCAGTGCCCACTCGCGTTTCTTGCGCAGTTCACTCCGCACATCGATCAGCAACGCCACCAACGGCGCCACATCGGTGGCTGCCGCACCACCGCGCCGCGTTTCTTCCGTCAGGCGGAAGCCCAAGACTTCCAGCAATTCGCGCAGCGTGGCCTGGGCTTCGGTGAAGCCAGGGCCAATTTCGCGGGTATCGCGAGCGGCATTGATCGCCCGCGCGAGGTCGAACAGCGCCCCCAACGCCAACGCCGTGTTGAAGTCATCGCTCATGGCTTCGTCGAAGGCCTTGTGTGTCTTGCGTGCTTTTTGCGCCAGGGCAGCATCGTTTGCACCGGGGAGCGTGTTCGCAGGCGGATGTTCGAGTGCGGCATAGAAGCGTTCCAGCCCACGTTGGGCTGCGGCAAAGCTCTCGTCGGTGTAGGTGACTGGGCGACGGTAGTGGCTGGAAAGCACAAAGAGACGGAACGCGTTGGGGTCGTAGCGTTCCAAAATTTCATCGAGTGTAATCAGGTTGCCCAGGCTTTTGCTCATCTTTTCGCCGCCCAATTGCAGCAAACCGTTGTGCATCCAGTATTTCACGAAGGGTGTTTTGCCCGTGTAGCATTCACTTTGGGCAATTTCGTTTTCGTGGTGGGGGAAGATCAGGTCGGCGCCGCCCCCATGAATGTCGATTTGCTCGCCCAGATAGTGCAGGCTCATTGCCGAACATTCGATATGCCATCCGGGACGGCCAGGGCCCCATGGGCTTTCCCACGAGGGTTCACCCGGCTTGGCGGCTTTCCAGAGCGCAAAATCGAGCGGGTTTTCTTTGCGTTCATCGACTTCCACACGCGCGCCGGCTTTCAAGTCTTCCAGGCGGCGCCCACTCAGCTTTCCATAATCGTCATCTTTCGCCACGCGGAAGTAGACATCCCCATCGACGACATAGGCGTACCCTTTTTCGATAAGCCCTTCGATGAGCTCGATAATCTCGGCAATCTCACGGCTGGCATAGGGGTACACGTGCGCTCGTTTGACGTTGAGGGCATCCATTTGCTGCAAAAATTCCTCGATGTAGCGATTCGTCAGGTCTTGCCACGTCATGCCCAGTTCGGCTGAGCGCTTGATGATTTTATCCTCGACATCGGTGAAATTTTGGACGTGGCGCACGCGATACCCTCGATATTCGAGATAGCGTCGAATCATGTCGAAGACGACATAGCTCATACCATGTCCGATGTGAGCGCTATCGTAGACCGTAGGACCACAGACGTACATCCGCACATATGGCGGTTCGAATGGCTCGAACGGCTCTTTCTGGCGAGTAAGGGTGTTGTAGACAACCAGTTGTGGTTTCGTTTCCATCTTCATCGGTCATCCCTGTTTCTGGCGCGATTGTTTGTCGATGGTTTCATGCCAGCCGAGCGCAATCAAGCGCACGGCGGTGGTGATTGTAATCGATTCTGTATTCAGCACCATATCATACAACAACGGGTCTTGCCAATCCGCATGATAAAAACGATGCAGATACTCGGCACGTGCCTCGTCGCTGGCACGTACCTGTTTGGCAACCACTGCGCGAGGCTGCCCCAATCGTTTGCGCACACGTTCGACACGGGTGGGAAAGGGGGCCGTGATACGCACGTGAAACGCATCGTCCCGTCCAGCCAGCACCACTTGCGCCCCGCGCCCCACAATCACAACATGCCCCTCATCGGCAATGGCCCGAATGACTTCACCAATCAGGCGCACATACTCCTCGACAGTTGGGGCAAGCGGGGCCATCAACGGTGCAAACAAGCCGCCAATCGGCGGTGGCGATTCGACCGGGTCGGCGGATGGGGGCACAGCGGGGTCAAGGTGGAGCAAAGCCAACAATTTTTCCACGAAGGGGCGGCGTGTGTCGGCGGCCAATTCGTCGAGGGCACTTTGGGGAATGTTGCTGGCACGTGCAGCGCGGTAAATGCGTTCACGATCAACATAGCGCCACCCCAGCGCAGCCGCCAGGCGCTGGCCAATATGACTGCCCAGGCTGCCCCACTCACGCGAGATGGTAATGACACTCATAGACGACTTCTAGCGAGCTGGTTGGGTGTTTGGTTCTGGAACTTGCGCAAAAATCATGCGGCCTGCCACCGTCTGCAACATGCGCGTGACCACAACGTCCACCGTTTGCCCGATGAACTCACGCCCATTTTCGACGACAACCATCGTGCCATCATCGAGGTAGCCGACACCTTGGCCTGGCTCTTTGCCCTCTTGAATGAGCGTGACCGTAATTGTTTCCCCAGGAATGACAACCGGGCGCAGGGCATTCGCCAGTTCGTTGATGTTGAGGACACGCACGCCCTGCACAGCCGCCACGCGATTGAGGTTGTAATCATTGGTGATGATGGCAGCACCCAAACGCTGTGCCAGCGCCACAAGTTTGCTATCCACTTCCGTCAAGTCGGGTATATCCTCGTCGGTAATCTCAATGGGGACCGACGATTCTTGCATCATCTTGTTGAGCATTTCCAAACCACGCCGCCCACGCTTGCGCCGCAGTGGGTCAGGGGAATCGGCAATGTGCTGCAACTCATTGAGCACAAAGCGCGGGACAAGAAGCGTGGCATCGATAAAACCGGTGCGCGTAATATCAGCGATACGCCCGTCGATAATGACGCTGGTATCGAGCAATACGTAGCGCTTGCCTCGTTCCCCAAGGAAACGGCTACGCACCGTGGTCGCCAAATCGCGTTCCCGCATAATCATCACGGCAACGCCGACATAGCCAAACAACAGTGCCACGACCACGGGCAAAAAGTTCCCCAAAGGCGGCGGCAACAGCGAGAGTGGCAAGGAGAGCAACGCTGCAATGATCAGCCCAACAATCAGTCCAATCGTGCCATACAAAAAATACGAAGCCGGTACTTGCCGAATCTTGGCTCGCAACCAGCGAAGCGGGCGGGTGGTGAAATAAGGGGTAATCAGCAGGCCAAGCCCAAATCCCACAAGCATGAGGACCAAAACAGCCCGCACATCCTCGGTTTGGCCAATACGCGAAAGGTTCAGCGCCACAATCAGCCCCACCACGGTGCTCACGAGGGCGCCTACGAGTCGAATATAAAATTCAACGCTCATTGGGAAAATCCTCCACGGCGGAATAAGTGCTGGATGATACGCGCATGGTAGCATAGGGGGGGGCGATGGTCAACGTCTTCCTTGGAGTTCAAATGACATGTTGGTACTACGACCAACGAGCAGTTTCTTGACAGGCAAGAAGCACATCTCTATCATCTCGAAACACAGAATAGAGGTATAGAGTATGCCAGCAGACTCGCCAAGCCCATCGACCGAGGAGGATCATCATGCTGTCGCGTCGTGCCTTTCTTCGACTGGCTTTGGGGGCCACAACGACACTTGCCCTCTCACCATTTCTCCGTCGAACGCATGTTTCCAATCGTTCCCAAGCCCAAGGGGTCACGCCAGACCTCGATATCAACTTGACAGCGGGCACAGACAGCGTGCAAATTCTCCCGTCGGGTGCCGCTACCACTGTCTGGCGATATACGGCCACTCTCAACAGTGGCGATGCTGCTAAGGTCGAGACGCTGCCGAATTCGTACCTAGGGCCTATCATTCGCATGAACCAGGGGGAACGCATTCGGGTAACGTTTGCCAACCAACTTCCGGGGACCGAGGAAACGTCCGTTCACTGGCATGGGCTTCACGTGCCAGACGACATGGATGGGCACCCTCGCTATGTGATTGCGCCCGGTGAGACCTATCTGTACGAGTTTCCGATCATCAACCGGGCTGGGTCGTATTGGTTTCATCCTCACCCTCACGGCCGCACAGGGCCACAAGTCTATCAAGGGTTGGCGGGGCTCTTCATCGTTCATGATCCAGAAGAACAGGCGGCTGGGCTCCCATCTGGCAAATACGATCTGCCACTCGTCATTCAAGATCGAACGTTCGACGCCAACAATCAGCTCGTTTACCAAAATTCGACCGACGGGTTCTTCGGTGATACGATTTTGGTCAATGGCATCCCCAACGCCACCTTGGCCGTCGAAGCTGACTGGTATCGCTTGCGTCTCTACAATGGGTCCAACGCCCGCATCTACAAACTCGCATGGAGCGACGGCACACCACTCACTGTCATTGGGAGCGACGGCGGGCTCCTCGAATACCCTGTTACCTACCCATACGTCACCTTGGCGCCTGCCGAACGGGTCGAAGTACTGGTCGACTTCGGCCGATGGAGCGGGCAAACCATTACTTTACGTAGTCTCGAATTTACGGGAGCCACCCCCGGAGGCCAAAACAACACAACGCTCCCCAATGGCGCAGCGTTCGACGTGCTCTCGTTCACCGTTGCACCGCGCGCAACCCCCACGCCAACAGCCAACACGACATTCCTTCCCTTCGTGACACGGGCCAACACCCCGCTCTCGACCATCGAGCGCTATTCGCTCGACGACGCCATCAATGCCTCATCACCACGCACATTCTACCTCTATCGCACTTTTGGAACGTGGACGATCAATGGCCGCACCTTCGAATTGACAGCGGTAGCCAACGACGAAAACGTGCAACTGAATACGCTCGAAGTGTGGGAGTTCATCAGCGACGTTCCCAATGGCGCCATGGGGACGAACAACAGTGCGCACCCCATGCATATTCATGGTCCTCTCTTCCAGGTGCTCGAACGTATCCCGCCAACCGACGCGACACAACGCGCCAATTGGGAGACCGTCAAAGATGGCTATGTGGACGATGGATGGAAGGATACGATCCTGCTCATGCCCGGTGAACGTGTACGGCTCCTCATCAAGTTTCACGATTACACGGGCTTGTATCTCTATCACTGCCATCTGCTGGAACACGAAGATAGGGGTATGATGCGTAATTACCGTGTCTCGTAAACGAGGCCGTCTCATGCAAGCGGGACACCGCACCGAGCACGTTCCATCGTTCAGAGAAAACAACCAAGAACAACACGACAAGGAGAACCTATGTCCAAGCACACGACCGAACACCACATTGCCCATGTTCCCATCAACCGTCGCCAGTTTCTCCGCATGCTTGGCTTGGGCGCAGCAGCAGGGCTCGTTACGGCCTGCCGCTCGACATTACCGACTGCTTCCACACCCCAATCAGGCCCGACCTTGCCCGCTTCTTCGCCAACAACGCCGCCACTAGCCACACGCCCGGCCCAATCCAGTGCTGCGGAAACCGTCATTGCCCTGCGTGCCCACCCAGACGACGTTTCCATTCTGCCAGGCAGACCAACGCGCGTTTGGCGATATAGCGCCGAAGTCGTCGAGGGAAGCCCAGCCCATCTGAGCCCTGCCCCAGGATACCTGGGCCCCACCTTCCGCTTCCAGCGTGGTGAGCGCGTGACGATCACATTCACGAACGAAATTCCCGACGAAAGTATCGTCCACTGGCACGGCATGCACGTTCCCCCCGAAATGGATGGTCACCCCCGCTTCGCCGTTGGTGAGGGGGAAACGTATGAGTACAGCTTCGAGATTCGCAACCGTGCCGGAACATATTGGTACCACCCGCATCCGCATGGTCGTACCGGCCCACAGGTGTACTACGGCATGGCGGGCTTCTTCATCGTCCACGACGAAGAAGAAGAGCGCTTGGATCTACCCCGAGGGGATTACGAAATTCCGCTCGTCATCCAAGACCGCCTTTTCGACGCCGACAATCAGCTGATCTACCAGAACGGTGGTATGGGTATGGATCCGATGTTGGGCTTTCTCGGTGATACGATTCTCGTCAATGGCACACCCGACGCTTCCTTTGCCGTCGCCACACGCCCTTACCGTCTCCGTATCCTCAATGGATCCAACAGCCGCATCTACCGCCTTGCTTGGAGCGACAACAACCACTTGATTGTGATTGGTACGGATGGCGGCTTATTGGAGCGCCCTGTCAAACGCCCCTTCATCACACTTGGGCCTGCTGAGCGTGTCGATCTATGGGTGGATTTCAGCCACCACCCTGTTGGGAGTGAACTCATCCTTCAAAGCCTCCCCGTCTCTGGTCAACTGGGTTCGATGGGTGCTATGGGAGGGGGAATGGGCCCCAATCGTGGGATGATGCGTGGTGGTATGGGCATGGGTATGGGGCGTGGCGCCCCAGCGCAGGTGGGGGCACAAGGCGTCATTCCGATCGCGCGTTTTCGCATCGAACGAGAAGAGAAAAGCGAACAACGCTTGCCAGAGACATTGAGCCGCATCGAACGTCTCCAGCCAACCGATGCTGTCAATCGTGATAATCCACGCCGCTTCGTGCTCAGCATGCGCCCCATGCAAGGTTGGAGCATCAACGGCCGCACATTTCGGATGACCGATGTCGCGAAAGACGAACGTGTCCGCCGCGAAACGGTGGAAATCTGGCAGTTCGAGAACCAGAGCAACGGTGGTGGTATGGGCATGATGGGTATGGCGCTCCCACACCCCATGCACATCCACGACATCCAATTCCAAGTGATTGGGCGCGAGATGCTCGACCCCGCCATGAAATCGTTTTGGGAAGAAGTCCGTGATGGTTTCATCGACGAAGGATGGAAGGATACCGTGCTGGTCATGCCCGGCGAGCGCGTGACGCTGATCACTCGCTTCGGCGACTACGAAGGCATGTATCTCTATCACTGCCACAACCTCGAACATGAAGATATGGGCATGATGCGCAATTTCCTGGTCGAAGCATGAGGGCGCTTGGCCCACCCACAACATTCCAGCCAGGCAATTGCTGCCGCTGAAAAGAGACGAGGCGATGTGCATCACACACATCGCCTCGTTCGTTGTGTGTGTATCTGCGTATCGCTCCTCATCCATACGGATCCGCCACTCGTCGCATCTCGGCAGAGTGCGTTGCATATGGCCTTGACCAGCGACGAGCTTTTATGAAGCAACAAATAATGAAAAAAAGTTGTTGACAAAGAAACGTAAATCCGTTATCTTTCAAACAACCCCACTCGTTTTCCGATGAGCGTTGGTGCCCTCGCCATAGCCATAGGTGCAACCAGGTTTCTCGTTCGTCATTGGGAGGCATGGAGAAGATGAAACCGCACCAGATCGATGCGCTTGTTCGTCTGCTCGTCGTCATCGCGTTGCTCTTCACCTCGCTGCCCCATCAAGCCATTGCTGCGGCCCTCACTACACCAGAACCCCGTCCCTCGGCGACACCCCAATCCCGTGAACGTGTATCGACACCACTTCCCTCGCCCAAGGAATGGCCGCTCGCCGCTCTGGCCGATGTGCCCTTCGTGGGCGAGATGCCTACCCGCTTCCCCCGCTGGGCAGGAACACAACCTCGGTTTCCACTCACGCCTGCCAACCCGTTCGAGCCACTGGGATTCGACACGCTCACATGGGCAGAGATGCCGTCGCTGCTCCCCCGCCCACGGGCAGTGCCATCTCCCAACGCCCCCCAGCCAGCCATTGCGCCTTCTACACAACCACAGCCTGCCCTCCTGCCACTGACCGACCAACAGGTCCAGCCCTCCCAGGACGTGCCGAGAGCAACACTGAATGTTCCCAACCAAACGCTCTCGACGCCCATCTTCGATGGATGGCTCCAAGCCACGAGCCGACTTGGCGAGCAACCAACCGAGGTCGTCACCTTGACAACCCCGACCACACACACGATTTTCTTGCCGCTCGTGAGTCGCCAGCCTCCCATCCAAGTGACGGGGCTCGCATTCATCCCCCCGAGTGGTTGGACACGTGAGGAAGGGGCGCAAACACCTCCCACCAGCACCCAGATTGCCGACGCCGATTTCGTGCGCTTTCTCTCTCCCGACGGAACCTACCGCCTGGAAGCCAACTCCGACTGGGCGACCACGCCGCAGCCACCTTTCGGCAATCTCGCTATTCCAGTGGATCCGTTCATTGCTTCGCTCTACGACGAGAGCGTGACGACGCTGGCCGATGGCACGACACTCGTACAGGTACTGCGCGCCAAGAACGACCCGTCGCCGAATCAGAATATCCTGTTGGTACACGCTGCTTTCTACGCCGGGCACGTCAGTTACAGCCTGGCGATCTACGGCAATGGCCCTGTGGCGGACGCCTGGCAAACGTTCCAGGCCCTTTTGCCCACTGTCGTCCCCCATCCACAAGAGGTACCCACGTCCACCCGTCCACTCGCCGAGGTAGTGGTCGAACGCCCCGCTGAGGCTCGGCTGCAACGCGCCCAACAAGTCACCTACGATCGCCAGGCTGCTGTGCAGTATGCCAACTACTGGACACGCGTCGCACCGCTGAGCAACAGCGACGGATGCTACCTCTGGACCGACGGCTCGTCGCTCCAATGTACGTTCTTCCCCGGCGCCAATGGTGTCGACGGCGCCCACTTCATCAACATGGCGTTGCAGGCCGGCGGTCTGCCCGTGCCCCCACTTTGGGCTGGGGAAGCCTTGCGCATTCAAGATTTGCGCGCCTGGCTGCTCAACAATGGCGCGTCCGAAGTAACGGACCCCGCCCAGCTGGAACCCGGTGATGTGGTTTTCGTCGGCACCAACGGCTGTTGGGGCTGGGGCGGTGTGGTGGTGAACGTCGATAGCCAGGGGCCGCTCATCAACGTGCATTCGTGGGTTTCCAACGGCCAAACCAGCGACCGCGCCGACCTTCGCCACACTCAACTCCTTTACAACAACTGCGGCCCGACCAACCAGTACTCCTTCGTCCACATCGATGCCCCCTTCACGGGTACCCTCGACACCGAGCCACCGGTCATCCACTTCGTGGACCGCCAGATCAGCGCCAACGGCCAGACGCTCTTCTCGGCTTCCGTCACCGACAACGTGGCCGTGGACCGCGTCTACCTGGTCTTCGACGGTGTCAGTCGGCTCATGACGCCCAACGGCGACCGGTACGAGGCCGTGGTGCCACTCCCTCGCAACCAGATCAGCACCTGGCGCGTGATTGCTGTCGACACGTCGGGCAATGCGGCGGCGTTTCCGCCCGGCCAGCCCATCACGCTGACGCCACCCGCCCGCCCATACAACCTGGGGCTCTACAACTTGATGGACGCACCCAAGTACAACTCCAGCGCGGCACGCACGCCCTACACGTATGACCCATTGGGGCGCGCCAGTGGCGCCGACCAGTGCAACCCCGGGCCGCAAGGCTGCGCCGCCGATCCCATCAACACGGCCAACGGAAACTTCGTGCAAAACGTCGTCGACTTGATCGTGCCGGGGATCGGCGATACGGACATCGTCGTGGAGCGTACCTACAACACGCGCCTCGGCGAACCGCTGGGCAGAGTGCGCTACACGCTGGACGGCACCGAGGTCCGTTTCGAGCCGGTGGCGGTGCATCCTGAGCCCTTCGGCGCAGGGTGGACGCCCTTCTTCGGCATGAGCATCGTCGAACTGGACGACGCCCTGCTCGACGGGGTGCAAGTGCGCTACCCCGATGGTCATGCGGTAGACTTCCGCGACAACGGCGACGGCACCTTCTCGCCCGTGCAACCGCGCGTCTACGACACGTTGCGGGTCCAAAATGGCGGATATCTGTTGCAGACGAAAGAACAGCGCACCTACCTGTTCGACGCTGACGGCCGCCTCACGCGCATCGAAGACCGCAACGGCAATTTCATCACCTTCACCTACACCAACGGCCGCCTGACGCGCATCGAAAACAGCGCCGGCCGCTGGGTCGAACTCGCCTACACTGGCGATGGCCTCATCCGCGAAATCACCGCGCCCGAAGGCGTGCGCCTGCGCTACGCCTACGACAATGGCCGCCTGCGCTTCTTCACCGACGCACGTGGTCAGACGACCGAATACGTCTACGACGCCGACGGCCGCCTGACGACCATCATCTCGCCGAACGGGTATCCCACCTTGCGCCTTTCCTACGATGCCGTGGGGCGTGCGGTGGAGCAGATCATTGGTGCCAGCGAGCGCCGCACCCTGACATACGATGATGCCAACCGCGCCGTCACCATCACCGACGCCTTGGGGAACCAAACCGTCCATGTCTACGACGCCCAGGATCGGTTGGTGGAAGTGCGCAACGCACTGGGTGGCGTGCGCCGCTTCACTTACGACGCGCAGAATCACCTGACGAGCGTCGAGGACGAGGCTGGCCGCACGTGGACCTTCACCTACGACGCCCAAGGGAATCGGCTCAGCCAGACGGGGCCGTTGGGCGCCCGCACGACGTTCGAGTACGACAGCCGCAATCTGCCGGTGCGCATTCGCCAATGGATCGACGCCACGCGCGTGCAAGAGACGACGTTCACCTACGACGCACGCGGCAACTTGACGCGCCTCTGCAACGCGCTGGGGGATTGCGCCACCTTCACCCTCGACGGACGCGGCCTGCCCACGGCCTGGACGGACTTCGCGGGGAACCAGAGCGTGGCGACCTACGATGCCGCCGGTAATCTGACGGCGCTCACCGACCCCGAGGGGAATACTACGACGTTCGCCTATGACGCGCTGGGCCGCTTGACGGAGACGACGACGCCGTTGGGACACCGCTACACCTTCACCTATGACCCCGGTGGCAACCTGCTGCGCCTCGATGGGCCGCTGGGATACAGCGAACGCTACCAGTACGACGCCAACGGCAACCTGGTGAGCGCTACCGACCCCAACGGCGGCACGACCACCTACGAATACGACGCTTCCGACCGCCTGGTGCGCGCTACCGATCCGCTGGGGCGTGTGATGACGTTCAGCTACGATGCGATGGGGAACCTGGTGGCATTCCAGGACGCCGCCGGGCGCACTTGGCAGTACACGTACAACGCCCTCTTCTGGCTGACAGGGGTACAGGGTCCGCAGGGCTACACCGTGCGCCTCGCCTACGACGCCGTGGGGAATGTCACCGACGTACGGGATCCGGCCGGCCGCGTCACCCATGCGGTTTACGACGACCTGGACCGCCCCACGACGATGATCTTCAACGAGCGGCCGGGGTTCGCCTCCACTCCGGACACGAACGTGACCGAGCAGTACGAGTACGACCTGCTGGGGAACGTGGTACGCGCTCTGGATGCCAATGGCAACGCCACGCACTTCACCTACGACCTGCTCGGCCGCCTGGTAGAGGAGCGCGACGCCCTGGGACGCACGTGGCGATACGCCTACGATGCCAATGGCAACCTCACAGCCGTCGTGGACGCCCGCGGGTTCCGCACGACGTTGCGCTACGACCGCGCGTCGCGGCTCGTGGAAGTGGAAGACCCGCTGGGTGGGCGCACCACCTTCGCCTACGACGCCGACGGCAATGTGGTAGAAGCCGTGGACCCGCGTGGCGTGGTGACGCGCTACGAGTATGACGCGCTGGGACGCCAGATAGCGGTGGTGGAAAATGCCGTGACCGGCACCCCACCCGACGCCGAGACCAACGTGCGCACCGAGTACGCCTACGACCCGGCGGGCAACCTCATTCGCCTGACCAACCCACGCGGCTATACCACCACGTTGGCCTACGACGCCGCCTACCGGCTGGTGCAGGTGACCGACGCGCTGGGGGGCGTCACCCGCCTCGAATACGACGCGGCCGACAATGTGATCGCCGTGGTGGATGCCCTTGGCCGCCGCACGACCTTCACCTACGACGACCTGGACCGCCTGATCACCACCGAGGACCCCGGCGGGCATGTGGAACGATTCGTCTACGACATCGTGGGCAACCTGCGCTTCTACACCAACGCCCGCGGTGCCACCACCGAGTTCCGCTACGACGCCCTCGACCGCCTGACGGCCGTGGTGGACGCCTTGGGGCAGGTCACCACCTTCACCTACGATGCGGTGGGCAACCTGTTGAGCTGGACGAACCGCAACGGCGCCACCGAAACGTACACGTATGACGCGGGGTATCGTCTGGTGAACGTCATCGATGCATTGGGGAACCAGACCACCTACGAGTACGATGCCAACGACAACCTGACGGCGGTGGTGGACGCCAACGGCCACCGCACGACGTTCGCCTACGATGCACTCGACCGCCTGGTGGACGTTACCAACGCCGAAGGGGAGACACCCGCTATCTCTACGACGCCGTGGGCAACCTGACGGACGAGATCGCCCCCGATGGCGTGGTCACCCACTACACCTACGACCCACTCTCCCGCCTTGCCGCGGTGACGCTCAACTATCGCCCCGCTTTCACACCCGATCACGAGACGAACGTCACCTACCGCTACCGCTACGACGCCAACGGCAACCTGGTGGCCCTCGTCAACCCGTTGGGACACACCACCACCTTCGACTACGACGCACTCGACCGCCTCATCGGCGAAACCAACCCCGTCAGCAGCACCTGGCGCTACGCCTACGACGCCGTGGGGAACCTAGTCACACGCACGGACGCCAACGGGGATGTGACCCGCTACCACTACGACGCCGACGATTTGCTGGTGCGCGTGGACTACGTGGGAAGCAACGACGATCTGGCGTTCGCCTACGACGCCGTCCACAACCTCACCCGCATGACCGACACGGTGGGCGTCACCACGTGGCAATACGATGCGCTCGACCGTATCACGCAGGTGAGCGATGCGTTGGGGCGTATCCTGGCGTATGAATACGACCCCGAGGGGAACCGCACCGCGCTGGTCTACCCCGAAGGGGGGCGTGTGCAGTACGAGTACGACGCGGCCAACCGCCTAACGCGCGTAACCGCCCCCACCGGCCTGGTCACCCGCTTCGAGCGGGATGCTGTGGGGAACTTGGTGCGCCAGCTCAATCCCAACGGCACGGTGGTGGAGGCAACCTACGACCAGGCCGACCGGCTGCTTCGCCTGGTGAACCGGCGGGATAGTGGGGAGATCATTGCCGCTTTCGAGTACACGCTGAACGAAGTGGGGCTGCGCACCGCCATGCGGGCAACCTATGGCTGGCGGCAACCGGCCGTGGTGGAGGAGCAGTACACCTACGACCCGCTGCGCCGGCTGGTGCGGGTGACGAACGACGCAGGCTTCGACGAGACCTACGCCTACGACGCAGCCAGCAACCGGGTGCGCTGGCAGGCCAACGACGACGTGACCACACAGCGCCCCCGCGACGGCTTCACCGTCACCTACATCTACGACGCCGCCGACCGGCTGGTACAAGCCGAACGCATCGGCGCCCAGCCCAACGACCACCAGACTTTCACCTACGCCTACGACGCCAACGGCAACCGGGTGAACGTAGAGTGGAACGGCCCGCCCGGCCCAGGCACCCAAGGGTGGACGTACACCTACGATCGGGAGAACCGCCTGGTCGAAGCGCAAGCCTACCAGATCAGCGGCGGCAATCGCATCGCGCGCGAGGTCATGCGCTTCGCCTACGATGGGTTGGGCCGCCGATTGGCCGTGGAATACGACCCCAAGACGGGGAACGGCGGCGTCAAGCGCACCGAGTACGCCTACGACGGCCTCGACCCCATCGCCGAATACGACCGCTGGAACGGCCAGCGGCGAGAGTATTACCGGGGCGGGGTGGAAGCCTTCAGCCCGGTGCCGATGCTGCTGGCGATGCGCCGCTTCCCGGCGGAGACGGATGGGCAGACTTACTGGTACCACCTGGACGGGCGTGGCAACGTCGCCGGGCTGACCAAGCACCAGGGGCAGAGCACGCACAATTACCGCTACGACGCCTACGGCCGCCTGATTCCCGCCCGCGGCAACTTCACCGACCCGCACAACCACTATACGCTGACCGGCAAAGAGTGGGACGAAGCCACCGGCCTGTACTACTTCGGCGCGCGCTACTACGACCCAAGCGCGGGCCTCTGGCTCACCCCCGACCCCTTCCGCGGCGCCCTGGCCGTGCCGCTTTCGTTGCACCGGTATGCTTTCGTCCACGCCAACCCCGTCAATTGGGTGGATGCGTATGGGTACTTCCTTGAAACATTAGCCGATATCTATTTTACCTATAAAAGCGCTAAAGAGTTTGTCAAAAAACCATCACTCAAAAATGCTTTACTACTTGGAATTGATGCTGCTGGGATAATTCTTCCTGGATCTACCGGGGCAGCACGCAGAGTATTAACAAAAATCCCGAAATCAGAAAAAATAATTAAATTTGCTTCTAAATTGACAAAACCTTTTCAAAAAATTAAAAAATCCACCACCAAGATTGTTCCTAAAAAAATAACAAAATATCTCAAGAAATTCAAAAGCAACATTAAAAGGAAAATTGCTTCTAAGACAGGTAGAGTTTTTGAAAAAGCGGCTTTGTGGAAATTGGGTTTGAAAAAATACAAAGGACCAAAACTTTCAATAAATGGAAAAAAGTTTATTCCAGACGCTGTTGAAAAAAGCTTAAATAAGAATATCAAAAAGATCATTGAAGTAAAAGCTAACCTGTTTACAACCCTATCGAAAAGTAAAAATTCAAATATAGTTAAAGCAATCGAATATTCAAAAAAGTATGGAGTAGACATATCACTAGTTATAGCCCCTTGGACGAAGATTAGTGCTCCTCTTAGAAAGGAATTAAAGAAAGCAAATGTCAAAGTGATCAGATTATTTGAAAAAGAATATACTTTTGCCATGTTCGCTAATACAACTCGACAATTACTCCGCTCTATCCAACTGTACAGCCAGCCACCAAATACTACTCAAAACTTTATAAAACAACCTGTATGTAAAATAAGTAAGTAACAAAAGTGCAAAATATGCAACCTTAAGATGCTGCATCCAATACCAACATACATATTGATTGGCATTTGAACACCATGACGTATACCAACATATCCATACCGGCGCATCGAAGATGTCCGGAGACGTGTTCCTTCTTCCCACACTGAGGTACGGAGCACACAGAGACGAAAGCGCGGTCTCGCCCCTCTGCCTGGCGGCTATGTTGGGCATCGCGTAAACAGCAACTACGTTCTGGCTGTCCGCAGGTGCGACGCATCTGGGAGATGCGTCGCACCTAGCCCCCTGCCGTCGCGCGCTACGACGACCCAAGCGCCGGCCTCTGGCTCACCCCCGACCCCTTCCGCGGCGCCCTGGCCGTGCCGCTTTCGTTGCACCGGTATGCCTTCGTCCACGCCAACCCCGTCAATTGGGTGGATGCGTATGGATGGCAAGCCTGCAAGGAGAGCTCAGACCCAGAATGCCAGGCCAAGGCGAGTGAACTCAAAAACAAAGCACTGGAACTTCAAGAAGCCGTCCGTCAAGGCGAGATTGAGCCGGTAGAAGCCTTCGCTCAACTGCTGGAGTATGCCGATACGCTGTTCAACGAAGACCCGCAAGGCGTGATGTGGGGCGTTACCAATGTGCTCTTAGGGGTAGATCCCAATAAGGATGCAGTCTGGCAGGTTGGTTTAGGCAAGATTGACCAAGATGCAAACCCTTACTATGTGAAACAGGATTGGCTTCCCTATCGTCAGGATCCAACGAAGGGGGACAGGCACTCAGAGCGTGGAGATTGGAAGTCAATTTACTGGGATGAAACACCAAACCAGGCCTATCACTTCTGGTACTATGTCGCCGTGAGATACTACCATGGCCCAATTATGGGCACACTATTGGCCCATGCTGGGAACATCGTTCACGATCCCTTCTGGCTGGAACCGATCTTCGGGCAAGACTTGCACAAGTTGAGAGAATCCGGGATCCCCATCTTGTCGCAGTGGCCCGACTACGCTAAAGAGACCTCTTTGGAAGACTTCCTGCTGGCCCTGGCCGGAATAAAATTTGGGGAAATGATGTGGTATATGAAGATAAGCCCTTTGCCGCGAGGGGTAAACATCTGTGGAGGCCTCAGGATTCAGTTCTTCCCGGCACCTGGGGAGTGGATTCGAGCACATTTAAAGGGGTAAGAGCTATGCGAAACAGAACGCTCATTGTTGTGTGGATTGTTTGGACAGCCTCGGTGGTTTTGATTTCCGCGTGCGTTGGAATGTTTGCAGGGTATTTCTGGGGCCAATCGAAAATGCTGGAGCACCTCGAGGCGAACAAACGAGATATCCTCGCCCAACAGTTCGGTGTTGAAAGTAATTGGGAGGCAATACGAAAACATATTTACTGCAATATTCTTAAACCAGGCAAAGGATTATCGGAAGTACAGGAGGAGTTGGGCGTACTTGCTCCCTTCTCTTGGGGGGAAGCTTACAACCATGTAGAAATATTTTTTAAAGACCACATTATAAACAAACGTATAGGTAGATTGGCTGTATATTTCGACGAAAGCAAACGGATTACATCAGTTTACAAAATGGTTGGAATAGGAGATATGGTGCGCCTGGACGACAAATGTGAACGGTAAGCGATGCACTGTCCTGGTGGAAGTGGTTCTCCGGGATATAATGTTGCCAGTTAACGGCTTCTTGACGAGCGTTCAGCTCGAAGCACCCACCGTCCGCCGACCTGCGCAGTCTTAGCGTGCGGCTCTACGACCCGTAGGCGGGCGTGCGGCTTACACAGGAGACGTTGCCCGGCGAGGCGTAGTGGCCCAGAACGTGGCACTGGTATGCGTATGCCTTCACAAGTCCGATGAGTTGGTATGGGATCCGTAGATATTGAATCCATTGTGCGCTCCTGGGTGTTGTCAGGCACAAGCCACCTTGAACCGGGGGCGACAATCGAAGAAATCGAACAAGCGACCCGTATCCTCGGGAGGCAGATCCCGGAGGACTTTGTGTCTCTCTACTCACGTTGTAACGGTGGGTACATCCTCGGCGGTAACCTCAACCTGTATCCTCTCGCCGACGACGAACTTTCCTTCGTTTCAGCATCCGATGTGCTCCGACGTTATGGAGGGCCAATCCCCCCAGAGGTGATCGTGTTTGCGGATGACGGCCAGGGGAACCTTTTTGGGCTCTGGTTCCCCAAGGAAGGCATCGGTCGGCCGTTGATAGTTGAGATTGGCGAAATCTTCGAGGAAGACTGCATGGCAATCATCGGCACGTCGTTCACCGCTTTCCTCCGGGGATGGAGCGCGTACCATATGTTGTTACTTGAGATGCCAGATGAAGCACCGAAAACCCTGGATGTGCCCCAACGATTCATGCGTAAGCGTGGCACGTGGTTGAACGATGAGGACTATGAAACACTCATGTGCTGGGCCAATCCTGGCTTACCGGATCTTCCGATCTCACCGTATGAGGCGCGCCTAACAGCCAACGATGTCTGGCATTTGTCCAAGATGTTGCGCTAAGCCACCTTCGGGCATACCTGTATCGGATGTTTCTTTGGTAAAAGAAAATTTCCCTGTGCCCTCTGTGTCCCTGTGTGCGTTCGAAATGATGTTCAAAAGGATTGCCCGCCATGAGAAGACTATTCAAGATTTCGAGTATTCTCCTGTTCGTAGGAATTGTCGGATGGATGCTTGTGCCCATACCAGGGCCTTACAATCGAGGGGAAAATGGCCTCTGGATGGGAATCGAGTGGTTCCAGGGAGATCCTTCGCCAACACAACGCTCGGCATTGCGTTCCCACATCTCCGACGGACAAATCCGCTATTTGTTCGTATATACCACTTGGATGACAGCCGATGGCACTCCTCGTCATGCCATTCCGAAAGATGCCCACGATAAGATACAACAACTGCGCTCTATCGCTCCTCAGAGTCTCTTGTTGGCCTGGATTGGAATCCCGCTTACTACCTTAGGTCGAGGCCCGGTTGATCTAGACAACCAAGAAATTCGCACTCGTATTG
This sequence comes from Ardenticatena sp., assembly GCA_015487975.1. Classification (GTDB taxonomy): domain Bacteria; phylum Chloroflexota; class Anaerolineae; order Ardenticatenales; family Ardenticatenaceae; genus Ardenticatena. Next base: position 10,477 of record WFOS01000067.1, on the reverse strand, counting down.
CGCTCTTCTCTCGCCAATTGGTTCAGGAAGTTGGTTTCGATGGTATTCACTTGGATGCCGAACCGGTTCCAGATGGTTCCTTATCTTTCCTACGGTTGCTGGATGACGTCAGAGATGCGGTGGGGAAAGAAGCCTTTCTTTCCATCGCTGGAGAAGACGCCTTCCCTCGACTGGCAGGCCGGCGCTTGCCTTATCTCCATCAGATCAAATGGAGTGCCGATTATTACAAGGAAGTCGCTCAACGGGTGGATCAGATTGTGGTGATGACCTACGACAGTGCGATGCCCTTGGGAATTCTATATGAGTTGTGGCTTGGCTGGCAGGTTCCAGAGATCACGCGATCCCTTGGTCATTCCGAGACAGAGTTATTGTTTGGAATTGCCACTTATGAGGAAACCACGTGGACTCATATGCCATGGGCAGAAAACGTGAAAACAGGGCTTCGGGGGATTCGGCGGGGTGTTGGAAGGTTGCCCCCAGCCTTGCAGAAGAAAGTCAACGGCGTGGCACTCTATGCGGAATGGGCTATGGAACCATCAGAATGGGAAGTGTATCAGCAGCTTTGGATTGGCAAAGAGAGCGCAGAAGAGACAGAGGACAAACCTACTGGGACCACCTGGACGGGCGTGGCAACGTCGCCGGGCTACCAAGCCCCAAGTGCAGAGAGCATACAGTAACCAGGCTGTGACCTCGCGTGAGCAGCAAAAACCACTTCTGGCCGCGCAGGTGCGACGCATCTGGGAGATGCGTCGCACCTTTTCTCGAAGGCTCACTTTCATGCCGTCTCACCCGTGCCAACGCTGCACATCGGAGTATCTGCAGCGCAGGATTCAGTTCCTCCCAGCATTTGGGGAGTGGATTCGAGCGCACTTGGAGGAGTAAGGGCTATGTGAAGCAGAACGCTCGTTGTCGTGTGGATTGTTTGGACGGCCTCGGTGGTTTTGATTTCCGCGTGCGTTGGAATGTTTGCAGGGTATTTCTGGGGCCAATCGAAAATGCTAGAGCACCTCGAGGCGAACAAACGAGATATCCTCGCCCAACAGTTGGGTTAGGTAGATTGGCTGTTGAAGATTCTCTTCTCCGTACTCGCGATGCCTGACACAACATTTCCCACTGCGACAAAGCAACACGCTCGAGAAACGCATACCTCATCCCCGCGCATCCTCGATAGTACGCATCCCGGTAGCAGGCACCTCACGTTCCGACTCTTCAGCAGGCGATAGAACCTCCCCAGCCACCCGACGCAACACATACGCCAACCACGCAGCATCATGCCGCATCTCCAAACGCGTGGCTGCTTGCCACCCTTTCCGCCACCACCGGACCGCTTGTGCTTGATCGCCATCTTTCCACACCAGCCACCCTTTCCACAACGCGGCACGTGGCACACCAAAGGGAAACGTTTTCGCAAATCGCGCGAGAACCCGACAAAGCTGCCGACTATTCGTACGTGCCCACTCCCCCTGCGCCCAGCACATCAAATTCGCCTCGGTGAGATTCGAGACACCTTCCAGAATGCTAAACGACGAAACGTCGCGTTCGGCAAGCGGCAATGCAGCCGCCGTTTGTTGCAAGACACGCTCACCATCCCCTTGCATAGCAGCAATCAATGCCAATCCGCCATGATAACTGATCTTGTTGATGTCATCCTGCGTGCGCTTGAGCAGCATACTTGCCCGCTCCAACAACGGTATCGCTTCGTCAAAATGACTTCGAAGCAAAAGCGTTTCCGCCTCGCCTGTCAGCGCCCAAGCCTCCACCTGAGGGTCGTTTCGCTGAAGAGCACGCTCACGCAACTGCTTCCAAGCCTGCCTTGCTTCCTCGAACTCGCCTTTGAAATGCGCAACTGTTGCAGGCACAACCAAGGCTTCCTCGATGCGGCGTGCATCCCCAATACGTGTGGCAGCGTCGATGGCATGCTCAGCCGCTGTCAGTGCCAGAGCCCACTGCCCCAAACCCGTGTGGTACAGCGCCAAGATTTCTTCCGCCCATGCGATTGCCTCGTCATCCTCGATATGGGCAATCGTTCGCTTGGTAAGCGTCGCATAGAACGCAGCCAGACGGTGCAACGGCGCGACCGCAAGGCCTAGGGTGACATTGGCTTGCGCACGCGCCAATTCCGGGGAAAACCCCAGACGCTCAGCTTTGTTCAGCGAACGCAAAGCCGCATAGAAGGTGCGCAATGCATCATTGTGGAAGAAGTAGCATTGCCCCAATCGTTCATACAATCGTGAGGCCACAGCAGCACGCTCATCAGGACGCTGCGATTTTCCAAATGAGGCAAGGCGATACACACCCTGCCGCCCTAACTCACCCAAAATGCGCATCCCCAACACAAAGGTATGAGTCGGAAACGGCTCATCCAACAATGCCAAACCTTTTTGCAACGCCGTTTCGCTTTCCAGCAAACGCCCACACTTGAACGCAACATCCCCCAGGCGCTCGTACCATCGTATTCGAGATGGCGCAGACAAAGATGGAAACAGCGGAGAGGAGATGAACATGTCGAGCAGGTCTGCCGCGCCAGCAAAATCACTTTTTGCCTCTCGCAGCGCTACCAGCGCTCCCAAAAGGGTTTCCCCCTCTTGGGGCATCTGTTCTTCGATTGCATACGTCAAGGCCTGCAAAAGATTGCCGAAGAGGAATGCAACATCATCGTCTTCGTCTGCCGAGGAGAACGAATCCGCCACCGAAACAAAGTATTTCACAAAACGACGTCGTGCCTGCGAATGCAATGCATCCTCGAAAGACCAAGACTGGACGTATTGACGCACGAACTCGTGGATCGTGTAATAATCACGTGTATATGGAAGCAACAAGGACGTATCCACTAAGTATTGGAACAACGTGGGCGAGCAATCAGCGGCCCGTTGCGCTTCTTCGACAGTAAAAGGCGCCCGAAAGAGGATAAGTCGGTGCAGCGCTTCACGCGCTTCTGAAGAAAGAGCCCACCACGATTGGTCCAGAATGACCCGCAGACTCCGCTGCCGCGGTGGCAAGTCGGCGTGCTCGACTGAGAGAATGGTGAAACTCCGCTGAGAGGCTTCCAAGATCTCACGGGGAGAGCGAGTGGTCGTCAAATAGGCCGCCAAAACGATGGGCAACGGCATCCCTTGCACAAAACGACAAAATTGGACAATATCCTCCAATTCCGTCTCGTCGAAAGTGACACCAAGGTGGGCAGCCCGTTCGAGAAAGAGGTGGACAGCCGGTGAGGCTTTCACAAGATGCCAATCATCCTGATCAACCGGGTACGCCAATCCTTCGACAGCATAGAGCACTTCGCCCTTCACATGCAATCTCGCGCGAGACGTCACCAACAATCGCACACCGGGAGCAGTCTGCAAAAGGCGTTCCAAAAATGCCGTGTTTGGCAACAAATGTTCGTAATTGTCCATGACAAGAAGGAGTTCTTTCTCGGACAGCCAGTCGAGCACCTGTTCATCGACATCATGTTCGCCGAAAAGGGGAATATGCAGCGCGCGCGCCAATAAGCGAGGAATATGGAAAGCCGACGCCACCTCATTCAAAGCAAGAAACAACGCTCCATCGGCAAATGCAGGATATGCCTCCTGCGCTATTTCCATGGCTAGGCGCGTTTTGCCGATACCGCCTGGCCCCTGCAGAGTCACCAAGCGTGCCTCTTGCTCGAAAAACAATGCCTGAACAGCCAAGACATCCGCCTCCCGCCCTAAACAGGGTGTCAGCGGGCGCGGCATACGCAATACGGGCGTTGTCATCATTGCATCCATAGTCTCTGCTTTCTCGTGCATCCAAGGCTCACAGATCCACTGAAACTCATCGTAACAGAACGCGCTCTTTATGCGAAATTTCCATATCATTCGGCCTTCACACTCCACGCTTGTCTTGCGCATAAAAAGATTTGACCTTTTGGCAGGATCCACTTACAATTCAAAAGAGCAAATGAAATTCCCCCGTGCTGCTTCCACATAAGATGTCAGGGAGTGCCTGACGGTATCTCCAAGCCCGGGGTAGGTCTCTGTCTCCATGACAATGACAAATGAGATTCAGAATGGACAACACACCCATTCTCCTGCAAATGTGCATAGAGACTCTATGCTTCTATGCCGATTGAAATGGGGGAACAAGGAGTCGAAACAATGCCACGAAAGAAAAAAACAGAAGAAAGTGAAGTGATGGACGCTGTCGAAACACCAACGGATACATCTCTCGATACGTCAGACGAGCGTGCGGAAACATCAGTATCTGCACCGCAATCAGAAGAAGACAAGGCCACTGCCGTTTCCGAAGGCACATTGGCGGCAAATAAGCAGGCTCAGGAAAACGAATCCGAAGAATCAGCATCGCAAGACTCTGGGCTCAAAAAACAATCCACTGGAACATCCAGTCCGCCCACACTCACCACACGTCAACCGCGTCCACCCTACACCAGTGACTTCGACATCGATGTGCCACCTTCTCCACTCTTCTCGCTGGACATTGCCAACCTGGAACGTATGACGTTGAGTGAATTGCGTGAGCTGGCGCGTGAAGTCGGGCTCAGTGGGTTCAGTCGCCTCAAAAAAGACGAACTCATCTTCCGCCTGTTGCAAGCCAAAGCCGAAGCCCAAGGCTACATGCTCGGCGGTGGCATTCTTGAAGTCACGTCGGATGGTATCGGGTTCTTGCGTAGTGAGCGCATGAAACCTGGCCCCAAAGATGTCTATGTCTCCCAAAGCCAGATTCGTCGCTTTGGCTTACGCACCGGTGACATGGTCACAGGCCAGGTTCGCCCTCCCAAAGAAACCGAAAAATACTATGGGCTTTTGCGTGTCGAGGCCGTCAACGGGTTGGACCCCGAAGCGGCCAAACGTCGCCCATATTTCGACCGCCTGACGCCCATCTTCCCCAACGAGCAAATCAAACTCGAAACGAAGCCTCACATTCTCTCGACGCGCGTGCTCGACCTGATTGCACCCATCGGACGCGGACAGCGTGGGCTGATCGTCTCACCCCCAAAAGCTGGGAAGACGACGCTGCTGAAAGACATCGCCAACGGTATGGCCGCCAACTACAATGATTTGCACTTGATGGTGGTGCTGATTGGCGAACGTCCCGAAGAAGTTACCGATATGGACCGTTCGGTGGAAGCCGAAGTGGTGGCAAGCACATTCGACGATCCCGTGGAAGACCATGTGCGTGTCGCCGAAATGGCACTCGAACGTGCCAAGCGCCTTGTGGAAGGGGGGCGCGACGTGGTCATTCTCCTTGACTCGATCACCCGCCTGACACGTGCATACAACCTTGTGGTTCCCCCCAGTGGGCGCACGCTCTCCGGGGGGATTGACCCGGCAGCCCTCTACCCGCCCAAGCGTTTCTTTGGGGCAGCCCGCAATATCGAAGAAGGTGGAAGCCTCACTATCATCGCGACGGCGCTGGTCGATACTGGCAGTCGTATGGACGATGTCATTTACGAGGAATTCAAGGGTACCGGTAACATGGAAGTCCACCTCAACCGCCGGTTGGCCGAACGGCGCATTTTCCCCGCCATCGATATCGAACGCTCGGGGACACGCCGCGAAGAATTGCTGCTCGACCAGGATACGCTCCAACGTGTCTGGCTGGTGCGCCGCATGGTTTCGACGCTTGGCAACTTGGAAGGTGTCGAAGCCTTGCTGGAACGCATGCGGAAAACGCGTAGCAATGAGAATTTCTTGTCAACACTGCATCTCGATATCTGATCTCTCTCGACTGCTGCAAAGAGGATGCTGCTTATAGGCGGCATCCTTTTCTCTTGTGCCAGTATGGCCAGTTTGTCGAGTGTTCTGCTCTTTCTATAATATCGCCGGTCTTGTAGAAAGGAGCAAAGTTGCCCAAAGAGGTCATTCCAAACCATATGGACGAGTATACTTTACAGAAAAAAAGCCAACACACCGCAGAAAACGACGCTATCGAAGCCATCGATGCACTTCTCACCGTTCCCCGTCTTGCGCTGTGGGAACGCCGCATCCGTGTCTGGGCACGTTGGATGCGCCAAAAGTACCATGACGAGCCATTGCTGGCACGTCTGACCAGCCACGGTGCCGTGCTCAGCATCATGGTGCTGATTATGGTATTGAGCCAGTGGCGCTTTGCCGTCCCCACTTTTGCCATGCCAACGATTTTCGCCGAAGAAGAACGCCCCGTCTCGCGTGGATATCGCACGCTTCCACAGGCAGTTACACTTACAGAATCACCTGCGTTCTCATTCACCTGGGGCTCCTTGCGAGAAGAAAACGTGCCCGAAGAAAAACCGGCGATCGAACGCACCGAACCCATCGTCTACATTGTCCGTGCTGGTGATACGCCCATTAGCATTGCCGAACGATTTGGCCTTTCTCCCGAAACGATCGTCTGGGCGAATGCCGAGCTTGAAGGAAACCCTGCTTTGCTGCGTATCGGTCAGCAACTCATCATCCCACCTGTGGACGGGGTGTTGCATACGGTGAAAGCCGGCGACACGTTGGAAAGTATCGCTCGCAAATACGAAGTCTCTGTGGACGACATTATCAACTGGGCGCCGAACAATCTCACTCGCGATTCGCAGCTGGTGGTTGGGCAAAAAATCATGGTACCAGAGGGGGTCAAACCGTTTACACGCCCCCGCCCCTCATTGACGACAGGAAAGTTGATCGCGCCGCCGTCCAACTTCACGGGCGCCACCGGCAGTTTCATCTGGCCTACATCCGGTGTACTGACACAATACGCTTGGAGCGGCCATATGGCACTTGATATTGCGAATGCCTTTGGCACGCCCATTTATGCCGCCGATGCTGGCGTCGTCATCTACGCCGGTTGGGACAACACGGGCTATGGCAACATGACGTTGATCGACCACGGGAATGGATTTCGGACCCGCTATGCCCACCAAAGTGCTTTCAAGGTTTCGGTTGGGCAGCAGGTGAGCAAAGGCCAGCTGATCGGCCTGATGGGGAGCACCGGGCGGAGCACGGGCCCGCACGTGCACTTCGAAATCATCTACAATGGTGTGCGGCAAAACCCGATGCGCTATCTCCCCTAATCGAAAGACCAGCCGAATACCCAGCCGCCGGTGACGTGCCGGCGGCTTCTCTTTGGAGGGAGGTGTTTATGCAGTGGACACCCTGGTCGGTCGGTGAATTGACCACCTACATCAGCACACTCTTCGACGAAGATGAGATTTTGCAACATGTTTTGGTGCGCGGTGAAGTCTCCAACTGGTCGCGTGCGTCATCTGGACATTGCTACTTCACCATCAAAGATAGCAAAGCTCAATTGAAGTGCGTCATGTGGAAAAACGCCGCTGCCCATCTTTTGGTTGACCCCCTCGATGGCGATGAAGTCATTGTCTGGGGACGCATTGGGATCTACCCCACACGTGGGCTTTACCAACTCTACGCAGAAGGCCTGCAACCTGTGGGGCAAGGGGCCCTCTATGCCCAGTTCGACGCCCTCAAACGCCGCTTGGACGCCGAAGGGCTGTTCGACACGGCGCGCAAACGTCCTTTGCCACGCTATCCACGTCGTATTGGCATCGTTACGTCTCTCCAGGCCGCCGCCCTGCGCGACATTCTGCATGTGCTGCATCGGCGCTATCCGCTCGCCGAAGTCATCATCAGCCCCACACTCGTGCAAGGGGACGAAGCCCCACCGCAAATCGTCAACGCGCTCCGTCGTCTGTATCGCGAAAATGTGGATGTCATTCTGCTGGCACGTGGTGGTGGGTCGATCGAGGAACTGTGGGCGTTCAACGACGAGCGTGTCGTGCGCACTGTTGCCGAAAGCCCTGTGCCGCTCATCACCGGCGTCGGCCATGAAACCGACTTCACACTGGTGGACTTCGCGGCTGATTGTCGGGCGCCAACGCCTTCGGCCGCTGCTGAAATGGCCACACCCGACCATGCCGACCTGCTCGCCGAGGTTCAACGCATGCGCCAGGCACTGGAAACGCTGGCGCGGCAACGCCTTGTGCACTGGCACCGCGATATCGAACACGCCTGGCAACGCCTGGATCACCTTGCGCCCACATCTCACCTGCAACGTTTGAAACATGAGGTCGCCCTTCGACGCCAGCGACTCACCGACCATACACACACACGCCTGCATCTGGCACGCGCTCAATTGACAGGCGCGCACGCCCAACTCCGCGCCCTCGATCCACACGCTGTCTTGCAACGCGGGTATGCCATGGTGCGCAACACCCGCACCGGGCACTTTGTGCATTCCATTCACGATGTCATCCCCGGCGACCAGTTGCACATTCATGTTTCTGATGGCACCATTCACGCCACAACCCAACGCCAGGAGGCTGACCATGACGCATGAGGAACCACGCACTTTCGAAGAAGCCTTCGCTGCCTTGCAAGAAGTCCTTTCGGCACTAGAAACAGGCACACCCACGCTTGACGAAACCGTGGCTTTGTATGAAAAAGGGATGCGCCTGGCCAATCTGTGCGAAAAACTCCTGGAAGAAGCAGAACTACGCATCCGAACACTCGAAACAGAACATTCGCTTTCTCAGAGCAATCAAGACGGTGAATAACGGCTATGCAAGCACTCTTACAAAACGATGTGTTGCTGGCTGCACTCTCGAGCTGGTTGCTGGCACAAATTCTCAAGGTCATCATCCACCGTGCCATTGCCGGGCATTGGGACTTCGGGGTGGCATGGAGCACGGGAGGGATGCCCAGCACGCATAGCGCTATTGTGGCGGGGCTGGCCACCAGTGTTGCCCTTCAACATGGCCTGCACGATACGCGCTTCGCCATCACCGTGGTTTTTGCCGGCATCGTCATGTATGATGCCGCCGGTATTCGGCGAGCCGCGGGGTTGCATGCCCATATCCTCAACCAGATTCTCGCGGAACTGTTCGAAGGGCACCCCCTTAGCCAGGCGCGATTACGCGAGTTATTGGGGCATACGCCGCTGCAAGTGCTTGTGGGAGCGCTTATTGGGATTGCCAGCGCGTGGGGCTACTGGCATTGGCTGCGCTAATCAAACGAACGGCGCCGCGCACGGCAGCAGGAGGGGGCTGCTGGTACACGTACACGGCGCCGCCGGAGGGGCTACCAAAACCGCGCCAGCAGCCAAATCAGCAGAACCGTGAGTGCCATTGCCGAGAAAAGCGCCACCCACACCGCCACGATGTCAACAGTATGCCGCGCATGCACAATGACCACCCGCCATGCTGCCATGTTCATCACCACGAGGACGATGTAGAGAAAAATCAGCACGATGAAAATCAGATGAATCGTAGCCATACCACCCCCTGTACCATCTCGACACCTGCTCTGCGCTAATGCCCTCGGCCCTGCCCTTGCATCCAACCTTGTTCCAATGCCGAAAGCACCAGCATCGCCGTCGTCCAAAGCGGTGAAGCCGCTTCGCTCGCCGTGGCTTCGATCACGGGCTGCACATGTTGGCGCAACGCATCAGCCTGCCACGGCGCCACCAGTCGGCGCACAGCAGCCTCTACCATCGTTTCATCTAGGCGGCACCCTAAAATAAGCACCGCATTGGGACCAACTTCGAAGCCAAAGGCATTCGTGTTCTCCTGCAACAATGCCACAATCCGGCGCTTGAAGGTCGCTACCCCTTCTTCGGTGTACCAATCGTGCACCGTAAAGCCGGTTGCCGCGCGAATAACGGCATCGCGAGCGCATTCAGCAAAGAGCGCATTTTGCACATCGAAAGGCAAACGCAACAAGTTGGGATTGAGACGGTCGAGGTTGAGGCGGTATGTGACACGTAAACTGAGTGTAACGGGGATGTAGCGGCGGTCGAACAGCGTGACTTCGAAGCGCACCGGGCGATAGGCGTTTTTGATCAGCCGCTCGACACGCTCGCCCGGCTGTAACAGCGTGAACTGACCATCATACGCAAAGCGCCGTATGTACCCGAAGCGGGTAATCACGGCATGAAAGCCCTGCGGCGGTCGGTAGAGGCGTGATTTCAGAAGAAAGAGACCGACGCCGGCCAATACCAACACGATGGCGGTGAACAAGATGTTCATACAACCTCCTTTCTTCAACAAGTAGGGCCTTCGTATCGCTAGGTCCAACGTTGGTAATACGCATATTGCGCCTCCCGATCAGCAACGAAACTTGTTATCAAGTAACAAAAGTAACTTTTTCATAAAATACATCATTTGCGGGCAAAAATCAAGGGGGGTTTCTTAAAATAGTTGTCCCTTCTGCATTTTGCTTTTCCTTCAAGCGACACAGCACTGGTGATGACCCAAAACGTGTGGGGGGGAAGAGACGAGACGGAGCGTGGAAAAGGCAAGCCAGAGACGCCCCAGGCCTCGAAGAGGGCGTATTGTGGCGCATCTACCGGGCAGCCTGAGCCTAGTGGGGCCATCACCGCTTCCAGCCAGTTCCCCTGGAACGCCTGCTCACCGCTGGAGAACGCCGCCTTCCTAGGAGGAGCGACGCACCTGGCAGGTGCGTCGCTCTTCGAAGTCACGTCAGGCGTGCGTGCCTCTCGAGGTCAGGCGGGG
>WFOS01000066.1 GCA_015487975.1 Ardenticatena sp. | reverse complement strand
CCTCAGCGGATCGAGTGCGACTGCGGCTTCAAAATCCCGACGTAGGACTTTACGTTCTGCGTCCTTTCAGTATCCTCAGCGGATCGAGTGCGACTGCGGCTGCGTGGGCACAGAGGCAACGTGGGCTGGAATACATCTTTCAGTATCCTCAGCGGATCGAGTGCGACTGCGGCACGCGTTTGCGGTCGTTCATGTGGTTGGCTCCCTGCCTTTCAGTATCCTCAGCGGATCGAGTGCGACTGCGGCACCAGGCCGCTGAGGTCGTCGGCCTCGTCGTGTTTCCTTTCAGTATCCTCAGCGGATCGAGTGCGACTGCGGCATCGCACAACTCGTGGCCCAAGGCGAATTCGAGACCGCGCTTTCAGTATCCTCAGCGGATCGAGTGCGACTGCGGCTGTCGAAATTACGTTTGACCGCCCCGTAGAAATCGCTTTCAGTATCCTCAGCGGATCGAGTGCGACTGCGGCGCATCATGTTTAAACCAACCAACACCGACAAGAAGCTTTCAGTATCCTCAGCGGATCGAGTGCGACTGCGGCAGCGGTTGCCGTTTTGGCCTCCACCATACCTAAATGCCTTCATCTTGTCAAATCGCCGCTTCTGGAGCCTCTCAGAGGGCGTTTTCCTCATCATGTCGTCTCGCAGATGCTTATTTCGTGATAGGTTTTCGCAACCCTCTTTTCTGCACGAAAACACCGTCAAATTGCGAAAAACGAAAACTTATTTTTGCTACGGTTTCATCCACGCAAAAATATACAAATCTATCACACCCTGTATCACGTTTTGCTTTTTCTCCTCTTTTCGCGGCCGGGGTTGCGAAGCGATGCCTCTGAGGCCATGTTCGAGCGGCATCCAGGGCGAGCATCAAAAAACGTCGTTGCAGAAACGCCGAAATTCACACGTGACGCACAACCGCTGGCTCGAAGGTGGCGGCGGCAGGCGGCTCGTCAGAAGGGCTTGTCGAATTGCCTCGATCGTTTGCTGGACAGTACGACGCAAAGACGACGTCAGCCGTACTTCGTGCACTCGCCGGCGTGGAATGCTGTAAACAAACCCCCGCTGCACTGAGCGTCCCCACAGATGTTCTAGCAGTAGACCGTACGCAGCAACCTGTACTGCAAAATGACGTGCATTCACACGGTGCGAGTCCTTGAAATCAACCGGGATGAGTTCTTTTTCCCGTTCGATGACCAAATCCACCAATCCAGACAGGCCCATCTCGGGTGCAAAGAGGCGCACGTCGAAATGACGTTGCCCATCGGGTATGCCATACACACGCAATGTGCGCCGCCGCTCTCGCCGGGACGTTTCAACATGTGCTTCCATGCCGGCCTGCATGGAATAGGTGACGGGGCGAAACGTTCCCAGAATGTACTGGTAATAGACGATTCGGCCACACATGTGCCACTGGCGCAAATCGACCACATTGACGATCAGGGGGTCGGGCCCATCGGTCAAGGCAATATCTGGGCGCTCTTCTTGTGCAGACGACGCATCGGTTTCAGGCATTTCACCGTGCGCGTTCGCCCTCTTGTTCACCTGCCACTCCTCATGAGAGGAACGATGGCACCTGTTCATCGGCCACCTCTTGCACTACACGACCATCAATTTTGCAGAATCTCATCGCGCTGGTTCCAATCGCGGTCACACAGGGGAAAGAGTTGGATTTTGCCAGCCTTCCGCCCCAACAGACGACGCACGCGCTTCATCAGTTCACGCCGATGCGTTGGTGACAGTTCTCCCAAAAAAGCGCTGTACTGGATGCGGTCCAGCCCATAGTCCAGGCAGGCATCGGCCACTTTGGTACGAACGCGATCATCGGGAATATCATAGACCACAAGGCAACGCATCGTTCCTCCCCTCACCATGTCCCCACGAACGGCTCATACGCGTCTCGTTCACCACGCAAGAACGTCGCCAAATGCCGTGCCTGAGACTGAACCACGCTTTTGAGTTGCAGCCGCCGCCCTTCATACGCTACAGGGGTTTCCAGCCGCTTCAGCACATGCTCTGCAATCCGTCGGCGTGTAGGCACGTCCAGGCGCGTTCCTTCCTGAGACAATGAAACACCTCGATTGACCAGCGCAATCAATGCGCGGTCCACCACTTGCTGGCGAAACTCTTCGATCGAATCGAGCACCAGACTCGGCTTGCCAGGTCGGTCGGCATGGAGAAAACCACCATAGGGGTCCAGCCCAGCCAGCAGCAAGGCACGCTCCACCCAGCCATAGAGAATGCCATAGCCGTAGTTGAGCGCCTGATTGAACACGTCGGTTGCGCCCCGTGTTTCACGCCCCGGCCATTCGAAATCCTGTCGCATGATCAGGCGCACCCCAGCCCAGTAGTGGTGAGCAGCCCGACCTTCGAGCCCGAGCAAGGTGTGGCGAGCCTCTTCCAGCACCAGGCCATCTGTTCGAAAAGACTCGATTTCGGCTTGCACATCTTGAATCGCCGACACCACATCGTGCACATGAGTAAACAAGGTGGGGTCTTTCTCACGGTAGTTCTTCGCAAAGTAACGTAGGAGATTGACCTGATTGCGCACCTTGCCCAGAGCGAACGTACGGGCCAGGTGGAGCCCCAGCGGCGATTCGTAGGCGGCCAGTTGGGCGCGCCGGGTGGCCACAGTGCCCGTCAACTGGGCCGAGTAGAGCATGGCGTAGGCTCGCCCGCTGCCAGAGAGGAAGTAAATGGGAATCCCACGTTCGGCACAGGCCCGCACCGCGTCGGATGAGAGGCTCACGCCATTGCTCATGATACACACGGCTTCCAGATGAATGAGTGGGGCTTCTATGAGCTTCTCATTCGTTTTGGGACGGGTCACCCGCAAACGCCCCGAATACTTTCCGACATACGTGCCAAATTCATCCACCAGCAAATACTTGACAATGGCCATCGTCCCCCCTTGCGAGAACTCCACTCACACCTGCACGCTTATCACACCATTGCCCTTCACCGTATCCTTGCCCACCTGTATCGCACACCCCCATAGCAAAATGGGAAGCAGCGGTCGCCAGTCGTCCGTTTTGTATGTTGCCCGACCGATGAATCCCCCCAGCGGCGTGACGCGCTTTGTCCGTCGCGACCCACTTTTGATATCCACCCACTCAACATCATGGTGAACCAGCTGCACCCGCGAAGCAGCATCCACAAGCGCGGCGTAGTCCCACTGCGGGGCGTGGTGGCTGTATTGTTGCGCCAATCCTTCCACACGTTCGAGAAGACGCTGAAAAAGAGGACGAAAATGTGGCGTTTTGAGGAGCCGCCCCTTGTCCACGACTCGTGTGGGCGTATGGAACACGACATGTACCTCGCCCTGCTGCATCGTCTCCAACAAGTGCGCTGCCTTGGCATCGATCGCATCCTGATCGATGCGCACTGTGGGCACGATGACCTCGCGCCACTCGGACACAAACACCATCTGGCGTTCACCCGTCAGCGGGTTGAGCGCCTCGATGCGCTGCAATGCGAACTGCCCCCGCAAGCCTCGGCGTTCAGCGAGTTTGCGCCCCACACCAGTGCGCCCCATTGCAGGCACAGCCAAAATCAAGTACGGCAGGAGATTCTTGGCCACGCCGAACAATGCTACGCGAAACGTAAACGGATCGCCAGGTTCCAGGCGGTGCCAACCATTGCCCGTAGCCATCACAATCCCAGTTGGTCGCCCCTGGCCGCCCGGTGCCATAATGGTGTATGGGCGCGCGGGTGTACGCCCCGTGCGCCAATTCCGATCTTCTCGCGCCATGAGCCAGCAGACCGGGCATACGGTCGTGTGGGCACTGTCAGCCCCCTCGGGTACGGGGCAATAATGACGACGCAAGGCCCCCAACAGGGCACCACGCAAGGCCGAGCCGGGCCAAGTGGGAAGTTCCAATGGCGTTGTGGCAGTGACGGTGAATTCGAGAAGCTGTGCTTCCAGAGACATGGGCATCTGCATGGTTGTATCCTTTCTGCGGATCGTTTGGTTGATATATGTTTGCAGGCCTGCCAGGTCAGTGTCGTCTGGCAGGCCTTTGTTGTTCTGCTCCCGCTGGCTTACCTGCTCAAATCGTAGGCCGTGAAACCTCGCCCGGCCAACGCCACGTGATACGGCAGCACGACATCGAAACGCACACGATCGCGTCCCATGCGGATGGAAGCATCCGAGAAAGCATCGAGCCGCTCGAACGTCAGCGTCTCTCCCCAATCATCCACCCGCTGAATGAGCCCCAGTGCGAAATGCGAAGGCGGCGGCGCAACCGGTGCATCTGCGACAGGCTGACCCGTCAGCAGCACAAACCCTTCTTGCGGGTCATCCCCTTCGGTTTCCACCACCACAGGTTGGCGCACAAGCTGAAAGAACGACCCGCGCTTGCCGAAGTAGGTCAGGTGCGTGAGCAGCGGTTCAATGAAATTCAACGCCTCGGCGGGCCCACCAAAGGCCAAGTCGAGTTCTCCCTGCAAGTACACATACTCGCGGAATGCGATAGACGATTGCATGGGGCGTCCCCGAGCTGCGTCTCGTTCGGGTTTCAGAATCTTGGTAAAGAGCCCCGAGACGACCGCGCGAGTTGGTGGACGCAAAGCCAGCCGCAACACGCGCACGTGCTCAAAAGCCGTCGGGCCATGCTCGACGCCCAACACGCGAATGGCTGCATCCACAAGGGCGGTACGCACAGCAAAAGGCGTTGGCACAAGGAGCGTTTTGCCACCTGTGGAAGTGGCGTCGCCATGTTTCAGCGAAAAGAGGCCCACCGGGTGATAGGTGGCAACCAGCCAACGCATGGCTTACCCTCCTCTTTTGGCAAACAACGTGTACGGGCGGGTGTTCTCGATAAAATCTTGCATGATGTGCGCAAAATCAGCCAGGGAATTGAACTCGTGCACGCTCAGGCGTGTCCCTTCCGCGTCAAGGGCTGCTGCAATGCGGCGCACTTGGTGGCGGTAATCATCGGCCAGCGGACTCACACTCGGCGCGGGCAGCAGACCGCGGCTCACCGTGACCACGCCCTCGAAGTGCCAAATGTGCGGGTTCTGCGTGCTACGCATCGCGCCGTTGGGTTCCACATAGGTGTACAGCACGCTACGCAAGAGCGCGGCATAGCGCTGTTGGCGTTCTTCTTCGTCCACCGCGTACCGCTGGCTAATATCGTTGAAACCAATACGCGCCAGCTCCAGCGTTGCCACAGTCGCATACACACCAGACGAAGCCGGGCGATGGAAGATGGGCTGTTCGGTCTGCTCCTCACCAGCCCGTTCACGGGCATAGCGCACATGGAAATAGGACTCGGTGCGCACCTTTTCGGGCAAGCCCACCGTCCAACTAAATTCGACGGTTGATTTGCGCGGGATGGAACGTGCGCCACGTGCGATGAGGGTTCCTTCGGTATCGTCCAGCGCACAGCGGGCCAACAGGGCATCGATGGTCGCCTCGTCGGACTGCCCGCGACCACTCAGGGTACTCATGAATTGGCTATCTTTCAGGATCCGTGCCGAATCGAAAACACGGCAGCCATCACAGAGGGGCAAACCTTGCTCACGCGCAAGCAGGTAAAAATGTTCGGCCTGAATGTGCTTGAACATGTCGCCGCTGATGGCATTGACCTTGTGCA
This sequence comes from Ardenticatena sp., assembly GCA_015487975.1. Classification (GTDB taxonomy): domain Bacteria; phylum Chloroflexota; class Anaerolineae; order Ardenticatenales; family Ardenticatenaceae; genus Ardenticatena. The sequence goes on along the minus strand of WFOS01000066.1, from coordinate 6,985 downwards.
CCTCGCCCTCAGGGGTCACCAGGGTCACAGTGCGCGTGAGAATCTGGTTCCCCTCACCCCCCTCGTTGTTGAGGGAGTGCATTTCCAACGTCAAGCGGCCCGAGATGGAAAGGCTGTACACGTATTCGTTCATTCCTTCCTCCTTGCCAGGATATGCGTTCATTGGGTTTCACAGGGTATTGAGATTTATGTCATCTAAATACACATGCGTGAAGGTACCCCTCCGCTGTCTCACGTATCCTCCCGCGGCTCGCGAGCATAGCCGTAGGCGACCAACAAGTTCGCCACCACTTCGGAACCATACTCATCCACCAGCTGCACCACTTCCTCGATATCCGAGGTGCGCAAGTCTTTGCGCATTTGCTGACCAGTGCTCTCCAGCTTCTGCACGTTCTCCTGGTTGTAGCTTTGCATGAAGCTGCTGAGTGCGGCTACAAATTCGTCACGCACGGTAGCCTTGCGCTTCAGATCGGCTCCAAGACCATAGCGCACGTCGTACAGGTATTCCTGCCCGCGTGCCTTACGACTCTGTGGAATAATCGTGCTATGGCGGATGGCGTAGGCGACATTGCGAAATCCTTCGCTTTCGAGAATGGGGGTAAGTGATTTGTGTGTTGCCATAAGTAACCTCCTCAGGTTGTGTGTGGTAAACGTGGGCACCCACAATTGCCCGTTTTGCCAACATTGCAACAGGTAATGGCCGTACCCGGCGGAAAAATCGCCAAAAGTGTTCAGGTCATTGGTGGTCAAGAAGTCACGGTAGCGGCTCAAAAGCGTGTAGCCATCGCTGTGTTGTTCGTTGATCGCCCGTACCACGTTCAGATGCTCCTCGATAAGCCTTTTGACGCCCACCACGTCCGCTCGATTGCGCAAGTGGCCGCTCCAGGTCGGCAAATTGAAGAAAGAGAGGTTCACCATAGTGTAGGCATTTTGGCTCAGCAGCTTGAACTGCGCTACGTGAAAACCGGCCACCACGCGCTCCGGCGCCAGGGCGTCCAGCCCCCACCCCGTGTCCACCTCTTCCACGTGGGCGGCTTCCACATGGTCGAGCCACGTATGGCTGAAGAGCAGCAAGCTGGTGATGTCACTTTTCAGCGACGTTTCGTCTCTGCGCCGCTCGTTCCACAAACGCTGGCGGAACTTGGCGAAGGCCTGGCGATGGTCAGCCAGGGTCAGGAGACGGGGTGTCAGCACATAGACCTTCCAGTCCTTTGTGTCCACCACCTGACGCGGGGCGACGCACTGCCACAGTCCCACAGCTTTGAGAAATTCCTCCAACCAGGGGCGGCCTTTCACGTTTTCCATTTTGAGGGCATTGGCCTTGGGACGGTTTTGCCCCTTGCCCTGGTGCGGGTTGAAGAGCTGGCTCGCCGTCTCTTTGATCTTCCAGGCGTGCTGTTGCGCAACCGGACGAATGACAGTCGCCCACTGTTCCAGGATGGTTGGGTCTGGCTCAGGCTGGCTATAGAACGCTAGGGCGGCCAGCACATGATGGCGAAAGATATCCGGCGCTGATTGGATCCACACGCTCACCAAGCGCTTGTAAAGCGGGATCGCCTGCATGCGCCTGTTGCCCAGAAAGAGGATGACGTCGGCATCATCGGGTGGACGCACATCTTCAAGTTGTTGCGCCATTTCGCTGTTCTCTTGGCTGGCACTGGCTCGCAGGGCACTCGATTGCCGAATGCGCTCCCACACTGCGTTCACATCGCGCACGTACACGCCATCCGGCACGCTTTCGGAGTCGGAAGTACGTAAAAAAGGAGCCAGGTCCCCAGGAAAGGGCATGGTGTTCACCCACCCGGGTTGCACAGGCTCGCTGGTCCGCACTAGATAGTGACTTCCGCCATCTTCCAGCAGAATTTTCCAATGGGCTGCAAACGCGTCTCCTTTTGCATGCTGAAAGATGGTATGGAGAAGATGAGCCAGCCCGTATGCAATCAGCACGTCGCTGTACGTCTGGCTTTCTTTCGGCACGTAGAAAGTGCCCGTCGGTCTGTACAGAGGTACTTGGCTCGTCATTCACTTACCTCCTGAGCGTAAGCATCACACAGGCGCAACACGCGCACAATCACAAAGTACCAGAACCAGGCCATGAGCGGTGCCTCTGGCGGCAGGGGTAACAAGTACCGTTCCAGCAACGGGGCTTCCTGCGCCATGATGAGCGACGCGCTCAATTCGCTTTCGAGACGAGAAGCGCTCAATGCCGCGCCCACGGCCTGGGGCGCTTCCCGGTGAAGGGTAAAGGCACGAGATTCTTGTACAGATGGGCTGTGGTGACGCGCGATGGCAGTGAGTACGGCACGGCACAAATCGGGGTATTCGCGAACGTCCAGTGCCTGCCCCACGAGGCGCACAGAGGCCGCAGCTCCCTCTCCGGCGTGGCTTCTGGGTTTGCCCCTCACGCGGCGGGCAGCTTCTTGGTGGGTCGGGTTTTGGGGGTCGAAGTGGGTGTGGACCACCAGGAAGTGGGGCCGCCCCTCGCCGATAGCCTCCAGATAGCGGACAGCCCACCGTTGCCAGCGCTGGTCGAGTTTACCCACGTCGTGAAGCGCCATCGCCAGGCATACAGCGCGCTCGAAGTGATCGGCCGGTACGCCTCCTTCTTCTTTTGGAAGATGATCCAGCCGGGAGAGCGTCCATCCAAGTCGCTGGAAAAGTCGGCCACCGGCCAGGTCACCGGGGCCATCCGGTCCTTCGAAGACGCGCATCATGCGCTCGATATGCTGGGGGTATGACTCCAGCCGGTACCCATAGGCAACGCGCGGGCTGACCAAGCGCCGAGATGGTGGCGCGGTGTACGTCCCGTCGCCTGCGACGCCCAGTTGCAGTCCCGTCTCCGGCGAATAGGCGACCAGACGTGGGTGAACGGCGAAAATCAACGAGGCAGAGATGTCTTCATTGGTGCGCACGTCCAGCCAGCGGTAGACAACCGGCTGGCGGCTTTCCTCCTCGTCCTTGACTTGACACGGGTAGCGCAGAGCCCAAGGTAGACCCAGTTCATCGGCCAATTCCAGCAAGCGGGGGAGTCGCCCTCGCAAAGAACCATGCCAGAAGGAGAAGCCAGCCCAGTGAAAGGGGGGCGTTTCGTCCTCATCGGGCGGGTCGAGCACCAAGAGCGTACGCGTGTCTATGCGCCGAATGAGTTCACTACGCGTGCGTGGGTCGTGGAAAGTGAGCGCATCGCGCATCAGGTCCCACAGGCGCGTGCGCTCTCGGTCCAACTGTTCCATGAGGCGCGCATCCGTTTCAGCGTGAGCTGCATCCACCAGGGCCTGTTCCTCGGCAAAGCGGACAGGCTGGTCATCAAAATCACCAAGCGCCTCCCACGTGCGCTGGACCAAATCGACACTGTAGGGTGCAGCATTTGGCATCCCCCGCTCGTTCGAAGGCAACTGGTAGACGAAGACGTGCCCCGTCTGTCCAGGGTAGCGAGCACAACGCCCAGCACGCTGCACCAGGCTGGCCGCAGGGGCGAGCTCGGTGTGGAGCACATCGCTGCTTACGTCCAGCCCCACCTCAACCACCTGGGTGGACACGACGATGAGAGGCGGAAGGTCGGCCGGGGCGTTCGGCCCCCAGAGACTCCTCACCAGGTCTTCCTTCACGTGGCGGTGGGGCGCCTCGAAGCGGCTATGGAGAAGCAGGACCCAGGCCGGGCCATCTGGTAGATGTTGCAAACGGTCGAACAGCCATTGCTGCGCCTGCTGACGAAGGGAGATCCTGGCTTGCGCAGAAGCCTCTTGCAGATCGGCATAGAGCCCAAGAAGTGCGTTGTCCGAGACGGGAACAGGAACACAGCCACAGGTCACCAGGTCGCGGTAGAGTGTCATAGCCCGATCCACGGTGTTGCAAAGCGCCAGCGTGCGTCGGCCCAAGTGAGCCAGAACGCCTTCGGCCGTGAGCTCGCCGTCCACGCGGTGGAAGATGCGGGTGCGGCGCGGCCGTGTGCCATGGCTGGTTTCGATGGCCTCGATCTCGTCTTCTGCAGGCATGATGATCTCGGCATCCAGTCGCTCGGCGATGGCCGCAAGACGCGCACGAGAGAACGTCGCCGTCATGAGCACGAAAGGCGTCAACGGGCGAAGCGCCTGCAAGAGCAGCAAGGTGGTGGCCGCAGCCTCGTCAGGAAAGAGGTGGAACTCGTCGCAAACCAGGTAAGCGCCTAGGACGGCGCCCACGTTGAGGTTGGCCCGCGAAGTGGAAAGGCTGTAGGGCACGCCCAGGGCACTACTCAGCACCTGGTCCACCGTGGCAAAGACCAGGTCACCCAGCAGTTCGGGGTCTTCGGGACGCTCACCAGTTTGGACACGCACGGTGGGCGCGGCGCTGCTCCACGGTGCCGGTGCGCGAGCCGCGACCATCTGGCGAGCGCCCTGCTCGAACTGGCTGGCCAGCACGCGCAGGGGCACGCTGTAGAGGCACTGGCGCGGGAAGCGTGCTGGCGGTTGCGTGAAAAAGGCGTCGAGGAAGGGGTCCAAGGCAGCACGTGTTTTCCCCGCGCCTGTGGGGGCTTGGAGCACCACTGGCCGACCGCTCAAGAGCACCTCAGCCGTACGTTGCTGGTAAGGATAGGGGGGTGGAAGGTGAGAATGCATTTTCATCTGGATATTTTGTGACTTCTGCTGGTTGGCTATGCCGACAACACAGATCGTTTTTCAGTGTAGCAGGCTAGCCCGTCCAAGTCATCACCATTTTGGGGAGGAAATTGGTGATATGTTGGTGATCTTTTGAGGATTTTAGGGAAGCACGGTTTTACCGCGCTTCCCCCGTGAACGGCCAAGGCCCATGAGGTGGGAGGTGTCATAGGTTACTTCCGATTTAGAAACCGCTCAATAGCTCGCCGCGCGGCTTCCAATTGGCCCGGCGTTTTGGCCGTCGTAGTCAGAATCAATTGCAAGGGGAAATCGGTGCCTAAGGGCTCAAAGATGCAGATACGATTTGGAGGCTCGGTTTTGACCTTGCCTTCACCACTTCGCCACTTTCCGCTTTGAATGTCGGTAATGAAAGGGAAGCGCCCACATAGTTGCCAGGCAAATTTCTGCAGCCGGTCCTTGTAATGATGCGAGGCGATGTGCACTTTGCACTCTTCCTGCCTGGCCGGTGGCAACCCTTCAACACTTTCAAGAATCTGACCAATGAGCCACCCCAGTTCGGTGACATCGCCCTGGGAAGTAAGCAGGCCGTTTTCACGGAGCAAGCGACGAATGTCACGAGACACTTTACCGCGCCCCGTTAGCGCAAGGCGGATATCTTCAAGGAAGGGAAAGAGCCCGATAACGGGAAGGGTAACCAAACGCGGACGGTCGGTTGGGTCGGCGCTCAAGGCAGGATGCAGTTTTCGGGTCAATTCCTCGGGCGAATTCCGCCACTTGCGCAGTTCATGGATTTCACCTTCCTCTTCCAACCAGGGTGGAACCCAAATATGGAAGAGCCGCTCGGCGCCGAAAAATTGCACGGCCAGCGCGAGAAGCGCAGACATCGCTTTACGCCCGCCTGCGATGGATACATACACCCGGTGACCGGCATCCCGCAGAGTTTTAAGGTGTTGACTGGCCACCTGGAGAAATTCGGCCGCAGCCTGCGTGCTATCAATATCGGTGTACACGCCAATTTGGACGGACGTAATCCATGAAATTTGGTCGTGGGATGAAAGGTGTTCAGCAAGCAAAGCGAAGCTGTTTTGCACATCCGAATCTTGGGTCAAGAAAAAGGAGACACTATCAATGCGGATGCCTTCTTCTTGCAACAAATCAACGGCTTCCGTAATTACGGCGGGCGCAGTGCCTAAGGTGGCCAGAAGGATGTTTTTGGCTTTGGTCATGAATCCACCTCTCCGCGAGCCACTCGTGCAGGATCAATTAGCAACTTTTTTGCCAATTATTATCGTCAGTCACCAACCATGCGCACCGTGCGAGTCCTGTTGCTATAATGAATCTATCGGTAATGATTGACAAGTACATTCGTATGAAAACGAAGCGTGGTATTCCTCATTGCCTCTTCCCGAATTTGCCCTGAACAACCAGATGCCAGGCCACATAACCGAACAGGCGCTGTTGTTCTGGAAAAGGTAAGGAGGCAATGCGCCGGGCATGGTGTTGCATGGTCTGCGCAATCAAGTGGTAGGCCTTCTGTATAGCTGGCCGCATTGTTGGGTCCCTAGATAGACGTTGTGCGTAATGGATGGCTCGTTGAAGCGCATCACGATATTGGGCCTGATAGGCCTGAAAAATCTGCACCCATTTCATCCACTCGTTGCGCGGTACCCCTGGCAAGCTACTGGCAATCTCTTCTGCCAGGGTCACCAGTTCGTCCTCGCGGCTCATCAGTACACCTCCCGCGGGCAGGCTTCATCGGTCTTAGGCCTGGCTTTAGTGCAGAATTGTTGCCAGGCTTCTGCATCTAACAACTCCTTCGATTGGAGCCACTGTAAGAAGAGGTCTTTCAATGTCTCTGGGGCAGATTGAAGGAATCGCTGCCAAAGACCATCTGCGTCCGTAGATGGCGATGTTTGAATAAATCTACCACGCGGATGAAAGCGAACGCTCCCCAAGCACCGCGGCTTGGCACCACCCAGTTTGAGGCGGAAGGCGTATACAACGGCGTCGGGTTTACTGGAATCAATATCCAAGCCCAGCGCACGCATCAATGCGCCCATTTCCGCATCACTCAGATTTTCAAAGTACAGGGTGGTACGGAAGCGACTTTCTTTCGGGACCACTTCCAGAAAACGGGTGTTCTTTCGGGGACGCAAGTCCTGTTTCTGGAAAGCCTTAGTTTGATAAAACTTGCGCGCCTTACGAACCTGTCGCGGGGGCCAGAGGTCAGAGATTTTGACGGTCTCGGTGCGCACATCGCCCACCGGGAGCGCGTCGGAAAAATGCACCCGACCGCGGTAGCCCGTCGTGCCAAAGACGCGGCAAGCGGGGCAGAGTTGGGCTCTCTCTTCTTTTCCTTTGCGAACCAGGCCGCATGCCATATGAGC
>WFOS01000065.1 GCA_015487975.1 Ardenticatena sp. | reverse complement strand
CCGGCCAACTCATCGGCCGCCAGGGGGATGAGGGCTATTCCTTCGGCAGCCATCTCCACTTCGAGGTCCATGTCGGCGCCCCCTTCACCGGCAACTGGCGCCAGCCCTTCACCAGCGGCTCCTTCGTAGACCCCACCGACTGGTTGCCAAAGCGCTGAAATACAAATGCGACGCACGCTTCACGTGCGTCGCATCGTTCTGGCGATTCAGGCTGGTCTATGCCATGGCCCGCGAGGGCTTGCGGAACCCCATGCCAACAACTTCGCTCACATCCTGTACAATCACAAACGCGTGTGGGTCGTGTTGATACACAAGCCGTTTCAACTTGCCCACCTGACGAGGCGACACCGCCACCAACAGCACATCTCGGTGCTCCCCTGTGTACATGCCCTGTCCTTCGATGCGCGTGACACCACGCGACAGCTCATGCAACACCGCCTCGGCAATCTCATGACCGCGAGTCGTAATCACATACACCAGACGATCATCCATGCGCAATATGTTGAACCTGCGCTGACGACTTGTTATGTCAACAAGGTAATGCAACATTTCACGCGGCGAGGGCACATGCGCCCGTTGTACAATCTCGCCACTCGTACGCTGTGCATCACTTGTCCACCATCCTATGAAAAACAGCACCACCAGCGCCACGAAGGTTCCACCCAGCACCCACTCACCTGGCACTCCCAGGGCAGCACGCTCAATGAACATCTGTTTCGTTGGCGCGGTATAGGGGTGCAAATAGATCTTCAACATCCACACCAACCAGAGTACCAGCAAAATGTACTGATACTGGCGGCGAAACCGACGTCCAAAGGCTTCCCAAAACGTGATGGTGAAATGTGGCGTCTGCAATGAGGTGGCTAACGAGGCCGCCCAGCGCGGATCGGGGCGAAAGGGGGGCACAAGCATGGCAGCAAAAAACTCCATCTCCATCAGCCGCAGCCGATAGCTCCACAATTCATAGTAGCGATACCGACGCGCTTCGATGATGAGAAAGAGCAACACCAGCACCATGGTCAATAGCAGCAAAAAGTGAGGACGCCCCACATCCGAAAAAACGAACGAAAGCATCGTAGCAGTCGTGACCACTGCCCAGTTGGTCGTCGTATCGAGACGCGTCCGCCAGACATTCGCCCGTTCCATTTCGCCACGGTAAAAATGCACCATGGCATTGAGAAACTGGGCACCTGTCAGTGCATAGTCGTTGTAGTGCCAGACAGGCTCTGATTCAGGCTTCGTTGGCTGATGCAGATCCCCGCTCATCCATCCTCTCCAACACGATAGGCAGGCACCGTGCGATAGCGCACGTGCCCATCCTGCTCGACAGCAAACGCCCAGAAGGGTAACCAGCCCAGCATCACCGGCTCCACCAGAACGTCTTTGCGGCGCGGTTTTACCTCAACCACTTCGATTTCGTCCAGCACACGCTCCCAACGGGATGTGATCTCCGCGATGGCTGCTTGTAATTCACGTTCCAAATCGGCCAGTTCTTCTTGCAGGGCGGCAATCTCCTGCCGCGACTCTTCGACATCTCGCTTTGCTTTGGCCGTCATGCGCCGTTTTCGCGCGGCACTGCTCAACCCTCGGGAGCGCCGACGGCCCAGGAATAAGCCCAGCACCGTCTCACCCAACCCAATCATCTCCTCACGTTTGCGGGCTTCGTATTCGGCCTCATCTTCTGCGAGCTCCTGCTCTTCGCGACGTAAACGCCTTTCCAAACGGTCGAATCGCTTTTCGTACTTCTTCTGCAATGCATCGATTTCCTCATCGCGAGCTTCACGGGCGGCCTGTTGCAGGCGAATACGAAACGCGCGTTCATCTTCGTCGGGGTGTTGCGTGAGTTCGAGCGTGGGATGACACAGCAAGGTACGGCGGCGGGTGCGATAGAGCCAATCAGCGAGGGCTTTTTGCGCTTTCTTGAAGGTTTTGGCATCGGTTGCCCAAGATGAGAGAGGCGCGAAAAAGAGACCCTTGGCATGTGGCGGTGTTTCTGGCACCGTGGCAATTGCATGTGGCGAGAGCACCAACCGTTCCGCGCTCTCCCACTTGGGGATACGCCTCTCGTCATCCGCTGCGAGCGCCATCAGCAGCGACTCGCGTTCATCCAGGTCGTATCGCGCCTTGACAAAATGCACCTCAGCAGCCCCTAGCAAAACCGGTTCGTACACCAGTACCGCATCACCAACAGCAGCCCCTACACTGAGACGCTCCATGAGCAACGCGCGTGCTTCTTCGAGTGCACGGGCCACAGGGACGAACCCCTGCACCACATCAGGCGGAACAGGGGGACGGATGGGCTGATATCCAGAGGGGCCACCGGGGGCTTCAACCGTCGGTGCCATGGTTGCTGGCGTGGAAATGGTGCGTGACGCCGGTGCTGACTGTGCAGCAGGTGGTCTCGTCGCAGGCGCACCGGATTGTGTTTTGGGTTGCAGCTGTTGCAATTGTGGTCGTGTCAGTGGGCCACGGAGATAGCTCATTGCCCAGCGCGTGTGGAAGATTTTCGGGCCTTCATCGTGCACATTGTGCAGCAAAAAGAGACGCGTTCGCAAACGTGTGATGATCGCGTCGTACTCCACATCCACCTGTTGGCCAGCTTCGGCCAAGGCACCTTTCAAACCTTGCAAGACACGCTCCTTATCGCGTTCGGCTTGCAATTTTCCAATGAACCAGGTACCGGCATTCGTGAGCCCTTTGTAGTCAATATCCACGGGGTTTTGCGTCACCAGAACAGTCCCCAATCCAAAGGCGCGTGCCTGTTTGAGCAGCGTCAACAGGGGGCGTTTGGAGGGCGGTTCGGCCACAGGTGGGAAAAAGCCAAAGACTTCATCGAAATACAAGAGTGCCCGCAAACTGGTTGTGCCAGTCTGGCGGCGCATCCACGTCACCACACTTTCGAGCAACAATGTGACGAAGAACATGCGTTCGGCTTCGGACAAATGTGCAAGGTAGAAAATGCTGTGGCGCGGTTTCCCATCGGCGGTGAAGAAAAGCGCATCCACATTCAATGGGTCGCCTTTGAGCCAGGCTTGAAAAGCGGGCGCCGCCATCAGGCTGTTGAAAGCCATTGCCAGTTCGAAGCGCTCTTTTGCGGGAAAGAACGTATCCACATCGAAGACCCCCAACTGACGAACCGGCGGGGTCTGAATGCTCAAAATCAGTTTGGCCAGGTCCAGGTCTTCCTGCTGACGCCAAAAATGCTCGAAAATCGTTGCCAGCAAAATGGCTTCGCGGCTTCTGACAGGGTCCGCCTGAATACCAGCCAGACGAAGCAGAGCGGCGACCGTGCCCGAAATGCGTTCGCGCAGCGTTTCAGCATGCGTATCGAAATCCAGTCCAGGCGCGGCGAGACTACCCAGAATGTTGACGGGCCTGCCTGCCTCTGAGCCAGGGGTGTACACCGTGTATTCAACGCTCTCTTTGAGCAGGCGAATCCGTTCCGGGGTGATCCCCCATTCAGCCAGCCCTTCGCGCCATTGCGTGGCAATCTTCTTGGCGTATTCATCCACGCTGAGGCCTTTGCGGCGAGCATCATCAACATTCACCCACGGGCGGAAATCTTCAGGGCGCAATTCATCGAACTGCAACAGCAAATTGGTCATATCGCCCTTGGGATCGATGATGATAGCGGGAACTTTGTCCAGGGCAGCCTCTTCCAGCAAGACAATACAGAGCCCTGTTTTGCCGCTGCCAGTCATACCGACACAAACAGCGTGCGTGGTCAGGTCGCGAGCGTCATAGCGCACGGGGCGGTTGGAGAAGAGACGTTCGGTATCGAGGTCGTATTCGGCACCCAGATAGAACGAACCGAGGCGTTCGGGCGGGGCTTGCATCAGCCACTCCTTTCCTGCACATCAGCCAGCGAGAGGTGCTGGATTTTCAACCGTGCGGCTATCTTACCATATCCCGTTGCCATGCGCACATTTCGAAGAAAGAAAAAAGGCGCATGGGTTTCCATGCGCCCTGGCACGCCAGTCTGGTAGAGTTGGCTCAGATTTCATCCTCTTCGACTTCGAGGTAGGCCACACCGCGGTAGTAGCCACAGTTGCGGCAAATGTGATGCGGCACCATCAGTTCGCGGCAGTGCGGGCATTCCACCAGGTTCGGCTTGTCAAGCCGCATCCAGACCGCTTTCCGGCGGTTTTTGCGTGCATGCGACACTTTTTTCTTTGGAACTGCACCCATCGTCTGTTCTCCTTTCGCCCTCTCTGACGGTTCTTCGAATTGTCGTTTGTTCGCTATACGCCTGTATCGGCGTCGTGATCCAACAACGAACGCAACATTGCCCAGCGTGGGTCAATCTCATCGTCGTGGCACGTGCATTGCCCTTGGTTGAGATTTTGCCCACAGTGCGGGCACAACCCACGACACGACGTTGTACAGACCGGCATGTGCGGCATGGCCAGTAAGAAGAGTTGCCGCACAACTTCAGTCAAATCGAGCAGGTTCTTTTCCGAGATGAGCGTATCCATCTCGTCGGGGTCGACGGGGATGAGCGCCCCAGTGCGCAAGTCCACACGCGGGTGGAAGATTTCTTCGATGTCGATGTGCAATGGCATGTGGAACATTTCCAGACAACGCACGCACTGTACTTCGAAGACGGAATCCAGCCCACCTTGTACGAGAATGCCATCGTGCGTGCGCGTAAACTTGACATGCCCCTGCACCGGCTCGACGGCAACCAGGCCTTCTTCCTGAACACCGAGCATCTCGTCGATGTCGTACTCGCGCGTCGCCCCGATGAACTCGTTCAACAAACCAGCAACATTAAACTCTATCATTTTTCAATGTACCTTTCCTTTTGCCTGACACAACAGGCGGTGTACAGCAGAAAGGCCGCCATGTGGCGGACCTGCAATGTGTGATTATAACGCGAGGCGGCATGCTGTCAAACGTTTTTCTCGAATATCCCAAAAAACAAGTACACTCGTTGATTGCAGCATGCCAAGTGGTTTGCGAAAACGAAAACGGGCGCCAACATGTGGCGCCCGTTGCCCGACGAATTGGAATTATTCGCCCAGCTGTTCCAGCTGTTCTTGCAGGATCTGGTTGGCTTCTTCGTTGGCAGCAGCCAGCGTTTCGGCCACCGGGGCGCCTTCGGCAATCGCCGCCATCTTTTCTTCGATCATATCACGCACGAAGTCGTACCCAGGCGTGGGCGGCTCGAACTTGCCGTAGGGCAACAGCTCGAAGGCCGTCTTGTACGCCGGGTTCTGCTCGAAGTAATCCTGCAAGGCTTCGGCAGCGCTCTTGCGCACCGGGAAGTAGTTGCTGGCCTTCGCCCACTTCGCCTGGACTTCGGGGCTGGTGTAGTACTTGATGAAGAGCCAGGCAGCCAGTTCCTTTTCGGGCGTGCTCTTCGGGATGCTGACGCTCGCACCGTAGATGTTCATGACCGGGTCGGACGTCGTGTGCGGCAGCGGCGCAACACTCCACTCGAAGTTGGCGCCTTCTTCCACCGCGCTCTTGTAGAAGGGCAAACCACTGCTCGAACCGACGGTGAAGAGCGTCGTCCCAGCCCCAAAGTTGGTCTGGTCACCATAGCGTTCGGTCACGATGGTCGCGCAGCCTTCTTCGAAGAGGCTTTGCAGGAATTCCATCGCCTGAATAGCGGCTTCACTGTCGTAGGTGTAGCGGTTGTTTTCGTAGTCGTAGACATCGCCACCGAACGCGAAGGTCCATGACGCAAAGCGAGAAGCATCGATGCTCAGCTCGTAGCCACGGCTCCCTTCAGCGGTCGCCTTGCTAAACGGCTGTTGCGCTGCCTTGCAGGCCATTTCCTTGAATTCTTCGGGCGTGGTCGGCGGGGCATCGTAGCCCAATTCTTTCAGCCATTCGATGTTGTAGTACATCACTTCCATCGAGCGGTTCGGCGGGAAGCCCAGGCGAGCACCGCCAAAAGTCGGGAAGACATCTTGGTTGAAGAACGCTTCGAAGAAATCGGCCTTTTCGTCTTCGGTCAAGCCCCACTTCGGGCTGTCCACCAGCGGGTTCATGTCAATCAGGCCATCAGCCAGCTGGTAGGTAGCCGCCTGGTTCTGGTAGGCCACCACGATGTTGGGCACGTCGGGGGTGTTGAGCACACCGAGCATCTTCTGGAAGATATCGCCATAGGAGCCCTGGTACTCGGCCACAACCGTGATGCCCCATTCGTTCGTATCGTTGAATTCCTGGACGATTTCGTTCAGGGCTTCTTCACGGCTGCGGGAGTGCTGGTGCCAGAACGTAATCGTCTGGCCCGAGGGATCCACATTTGCCCACGGGTCTTCTTCACCCATGGCGCCTTCTTCCTTGGCACCTTCTTCCATCGTGCCTTCTTCCTGCTTGGTTTCTTCCTGCTTCGGCTCTTCCTGCTTCGTTTCTTCGGTGGTCTGTTCCGTCGTCGTTTGTTCGGCAGGCTGCTCAGCAGGTTCGCTGGTTTCGCCACCACCACAGGCGGCCAGCAGCAGCGCAAACAACGCCACCAAGGTCAACAACAACATGCGTTTGCGAATCATACGATTCTCCTCCTTGCACTTCTTTCTCTGATTGAGCGGCTTATGAACATCGAACACGTCTGCCCGAATGTGAAACAGGTTTGTTGTGCCTATCACCCCCTTCAGGCGAGATGCAATTCTAAACGCTTTGCCTGTTCGTCAAATCAGGCACTTGTTTTGCCACGTTCAACCTTTCAAACCACTGGTTGCAATGCCTTCGGTAAATTGTTTTTGTGTCAGGAAGTAGAGCACCAGAATCGGGATGATGGTAATGACAGCCCCAGCCATCAGCAAGTGCGTTTCGGGTCCTGCTTCGGTGACGAAGGTCCACAAGCCCACCATCAACGGGCGCCAGCGGTCGGTCGTCGTCACCAGCAGAGGCCACAAAAAGGCGTTCCACGAACCAATGAAAGAGAAGAGCGCAACCGTCATCAGTGGGGCTTTGCTCATAGGCAACACAATTTGGGTCAGAAAGCGCACATGCCCTGCCCCGTCGATGCGTGCCGCATCCCACAGTTCATGCGGAATTTGGATGAAGAATTGACGCAACAGGAAAATGCTGAATGCATTGGCCATGAATGGGACGCTCAATCCTTGCAGGCTATTGAGCCAGGACGGGCCAAAAGGGAGTGGGAAAATGTCGCCACGCACGATGAGGAAGTTTGGAATCATCACCACCGATTCCGGAATCATCATCGTGCTGAGCAGAATGCCAAAAATCAAATTGCGACCCGGGAATTTCATGCGTGCAAAGGCGTATCCTGCCAATGTCGATGTGAACAAAATCCCGGCCATCGTTGCGGCGGTCATCAGCACACTGTTGAGAAAGTACTTGGAAAACTTCGCCTCCGTCCACGCTTCGACGTAGTTATGCCATTGTGGGACATCAGGCCACCAGGCTTTTTGAATGGTTTCCCCCAGTGTCATAAGCGAGGTTGCCACCATCCAGTAGAATGGAAGCACGGCAGCAATCGCCCCAGCAATTAGAATCGCGTAAATCAGCAAGCGCCCCCATTCGATACGCCCATTACGATGAGCGCGAGATTTACGAATGACTGCCTGTTCCATGCTCTGTACCTGTTCAGCCATAGAACACCCTCTCGCCCAACACGCGGTTCTGTACCATTGTCAGCCCCAAAATAATCAGGAACAAGAGAATGGCTTGCGCCGTGGCATAGCCATACTGGTTGGCCTTGTAGAAGGTGTCGAAGATGACGATACTGGCAACATCCACCGTCCCCAAGGCCGACGGCGTCCGCATGACAAAAATATGGTTGAATGCTTTGAACGTTCCAATGAATGCGACCAGCGCCAGGTAGAACGTCACGGGCGACAAGAGCGGCAATGTGATATGGCGGAACAATTGCCACTGCCCGGCCCCGTCGATTTCAGCGACTTCGTACAGATCTTTCGGAATCGCACCAAGGCCCGCCAGGAAAATCACTGCGTTGTAGCCCACGTAGGTCCAAATTCCAAACAAGATGATGGAAACCAACGCCATACTCGGCCCTGCCCAAAAGCCTTCCAATTTGAGGCCAAACACGACTTCCAGGAAGGGGCGTGATTCGAAGAGCCATTTTTGCGGTTCCAGACCGATGAACTGCAAAAAGCGGTTGGCCAGCGAGGTTTCACGTGGGCTGAAAATCGTTCGGAACACGACAGCGGACGCCACAACAGGGGTAATGTATGGCAAGAAGTAGAGCATGCGGAAAAATTCCTGCCCGCGGATCTTTTGGAACAACAGGTACGCCAGGATCATCCCCAAGGCGATTTCAACGGGCACAGTTCCCAACGAGTAATAGAGTGTGATGGGCAACGCATTCAAAAAACGGTCGTCACCTTCCAGGAGCATGCGTCCCCACCCAAACGAAATGGCATACCACGCAGCGATGACCACCAGGGCGCTGCCTGCTTTGCTCAGCAACATCCATGTTCGCTCTTCGGTGAAAGCGCTTTGCCAGAGACGATACGCCACATACAAAAGAATGAAGCCAACAACGAAAATGAGTGCCCCTTGCCAGTCGCCAATGGCCTTTTCGTAATTGTCCAATCCAACAAGTGGGCCTTTCCGAACGCGCCAACGATGCAAACTCATGTAAAAGGCATACGCAATGGGAAAAAGACCAAAAACAGCGATGATGAGCACGGCAGGTGTGATGAACAGATAGCCTTCGATGGCTTCCCGCCAGTCGATGCGCTCTTTGCGCTGTGCCAACACGTCTTGTTCGGTGAGCGGCTGCTCTGCCATTCTCTCATCCTCCACGTCTTGCATCGGTACGGATTTCGGTGAATTGGCTCGCAGGCGGTGGTCAGTGTACCACTGCTCACCAAACGTGCCAAACGGATGTTTGCCTGCTCACGATACCTGAGCGTAGCAGAATGATGGTATCCCATTATCAAGGCAATGTAAAAATCCAGCAACAATCTCGGCCACTCATCGGGGCGCGTCAGCACTGGCCTCAGGCGATGAGCCCCAACTTTTCCATAGCTGCAAAGCCCTCCGCTCGGCGTCTTCACGCGTGCGTATGCGTCCTGTCGCCACGCCTTCTTTGAGTCGTTCGATGATGCGCCCCAACACAGGCCCCGCGGGAATGCCCAACGCCATCAAATCATGCCCTGTGAGTGGGGGGCGGGGATTGACAATGGCCTCATCAGGCGTGAAAGCCGCCCGCCAGATCGCAGCGACGACACGGCGCAGTTCAGGCGTGATGGTTGCGCCACCTTTGCCCAGCTGGTCGGC
Organism: Ardenticatena sp.; assembly: GCA_015487975.1. Taxonomy (GTDB): domain Bacteria; phylum Chloroflexota; class Anaerolineae; order Ardenticatenales; family Ardenticatenaceae; genus Ardenticatena. The sequence goes on along the minus strand of WFOS01000065.1, from coordinate 7,158 downwards.
CACACTGTGGAGTGCCACAGCTGGCGTGGTCTCCCCAGCATCGCGGAAGAGCCGATAGAGTGCCCGGCGGCTGACACGGGGATGCCGCGTCAGGAAAAGGGGACGCAAATGCTGGCGAATAACGGTGCTGACCCACGCAACGCTTTTCTGTGGAAACCGCAGGGCTTTCAGGCGTTCCTGTGCCAGTTCACTGCCGACATGTTCGTGTTCGTAGTAGTGAACACGTCCATCATCGCCAACGGTGCGCGTAACGGGCTTGCCAATGTCATGAAGCAAGGCGGTGATTTTGAGCAACAGCCACACAGGTTGTTCGTGTGCGATGAAGTGGTGCAAATAGTCGTTGAGTGGGCGGCGATATTGCCCCCACGGGCGCTGCCACACATCGCGGCGAGCCGTCCAGGGCCACAGCCGTTCAAGCGCATCGAGCACTGCCAGCGTGTGCCCGTACACATCGAGTGTGTGCGGTGGACCTTGCTGCACATCACGGCATGCAGCCAGCTCGGGAAGCAGGTGGTCAATCAGGCCAACGCGCTCCAACAACGCCACATGCATGGCGGCACGTGGTACGGCCATGATTTTGAGAAACTCGTCCCGCACCCGTTCAGCAGCAACCGCTGGCAACCGGTGCGCATGTGCCTGCATGGTCTGCATGGTCGCAGCTTCCAGTACAAACCCCAGCGTCGCCACCATGCGCACGCCGCGCATCAAACGCAAGGGGTCGTCCTCGAAGGTGCGCGGAGAGACCATGCGCACCACACGGCGGTTGAGATCGGCATAGCCTCCGGTCACGTCCACCAATCTGCCATCTTCCGCCGCCAGCGCCAGCGCGTTGATGGTAAAATCACGGGCAACCAAATCGGCTTCGATCGAGCCCCCACGCATCCCCGATACGTCGATGATGAACACCCCATCCGGCGTGCGAAAGACAACCCGCCCGATATCGTTTTCCTCATCCAGGGGGACAAATGCCCCCTCCAACGCATCCGCTAGACGCCGTGCCCAGTGCATGCCTTCGGCCTGCACCACGATGTCAGCATCACGCGAGGGGCGGTTGAGCAGTGCATCCCGCACGTAGCCGCCAACCAGCCACGCTGCCACACCTTCGTGGCGCAAAAGTGCCAGGGCTTCTTCAAGTTGTGGTGGAAAAGGTACATGGACGGTCGTCATAGGCGCAGAACGTTCGTTCTGTTGAGAAGACAAAGCGGGGGCGTGTGGTCGAACACCCCCGCTTTGAAAGCGACGCTCAGCCACGCAGGTCGCGCTCGATGAATTCGGCCACTTCGGCCGGGTGCGATGCCACTTTGACACCAGCGGCTTCGAGGGCAGCAATTTTGCTTTCGGCTGTTCCTTCACCGCCGCTGATGATCGCCCCGGCGTGCCCCATGCGCTTGCCCGGTGGGGCAGTACGCCCAGCAATGAATCCGTACACCGGCTTGGTGACGTACTCTTCGATGAATTCAGCGGCTTTTTCTTCATCCGTCCCACCAATTTCACCGATGAGCACAATCACTTCGGTTTGCGGGTCATCCTGGAAACGGCGCAGCACATCGATGAAATTCATCCCCGGAATGGGGTCGCCACCGATGCCCACAATGGTGCTCTGCCCAATGCCGCGCAAAGTCAATTCATACGCTACTTCGTAGGTCAACGTCCCCGAGCGGCTGACCATGCCCACGGGGCCAGATGTCGCGATACTGCCAGGAATGATGCCCACCTTGGCGACGCCCGGTGTAATCAAACCAGGACAATTGGGCCCCAGCAACAAGACACCGCGTTCATCCACGAACTTCTTCACTTTGACCATGTCGAGGACAGGAATGCCTTCGGTAATGGCCACGATGAATTCCACACCGCTATCCGCGGCTTCCAGAATGGCATCGGCGGCAAAGGGGGCTGGCACGAAGATGACGCTGGTGTTCGCGCCAGTTTCACGCACGGCTTCCGCCACGGTGTCGAAGACCGGCACGCCCAGCACGTCCTGCCCCCCACGGCCAGGCGTCACACCGGCCACAACGTTGGTGCCATAGTTGATCATCTGTTCGGTATGGAATTGGCCTTCGCGACCAGTAATCCCTTGCACAACAAGTCGGGTGTTGTTGTCAATCAGAATGCTCATGGTCGAACTCCCATCGATGAACCTTCATGTTGTTTGTCAACCTCGACCAGCAAAGCGGTCGATCACGTCGTAGAGAATTTGCGTGCTGAACAGCAAGTTGTCGACGGAAATGCGTTCGTTGTGCTGATGCGCCAGCATGAGCCCCCCATCGCCTTCATCGCGCATGGGGGTGAAGCCATACACCTTCGTTCCCAGTTGTACCACATGCTTGGCATCCGTCGCGCCGGTCAGCAACCAGGGCAAGACCCCAGCATCGGGTTCATGGTCACCCAGCACAGCACGGATGGTATCGAACAACGGCGATTCGACGGGCGATTCGAGTGGCGGCCCCCAGTCTTCGAATTCGAGTTCCACCCCTTCGCACAAAAGTGGTTCCAATTCGGCGTAGAATGTCTCATGGTCGAAACCGGGGAGCACACGCCCGTCCACACGCGCCACGGCTTCACTTGGAATCACGTTGATTTTGCTCCCCGCCTGCAAAACGGTGGGAGTTGCCGTGTTGCGTGTCATTGCCATGAGCAAATGGCGGTAAACTGGCGGCAGTGGCAACGCGCGAATGCATGCCTCGGTCTGCTCTGGTTCCACCGCACGGCGCAATTGCTCGCCCACATCACCTCCCATGTCCTCGGCAAGTTGCAAGAAGAGCGTCCGCACTGTGGCGGTGATATGCGTTGGCAAGGGCGAACACCCAATCCGCGCCACGGTTTCCGCCAGCCGCACCACGGCGTTTTGGTCGTGGGGAATACTGGCATGGCCTGGTTCGCCCCGCGCCGTCAAGCGAAAGCGTGCCAGCCCTTTTTCGGCGGTTTGCACGGCGAAGTAGCGGCGATCGCCAAAGCGCATTTCGTGCCCGCCACCCTCATTGATGGCATATTCGGCACGGATCAGGTCGGGATGGTGTTCGACCAGCCACCCCGCACCCAAATGGCCGCCACGCTCTTCGTCGGCTGTCGCCATGAAAATCAAATCCCGTTTGAGGGGCGGTGCACCGGCATCCTGTCGGCGTTTGAAGAGCAGCATCAGCATCAGGAAGACCGCCACGGTGTCTTTCATGTCCACCGCGCCGCGCCCCCAGATGTACCCGTCGGCGAGCACGCCACCAAATGGTGGGTGTTCCCACTTGTCTGGCTCGGCGGGCACCACGTCGGTATGGCTCATCAACAACAGTGGGGCTTCTTCGCCACTCCCTTTGAGCCGCACAACCAGGTTGCCACGTCGAGGTGCGCTTTCCAACACAATTGGGTCGAACCCTTCAGCCCGCAGGAGACCCGCCAGATACTCGGCGGCCGCCAGTTCGTTGCCGGGCGGATTGGTTGTGTCAATGCGCAGTAAGTCTTGCAAATAGCGCGTGACTTCGTCGCGAACGGCCTTCCAATTGGGCTGCATCGCCCTACTCCTTTCGGTATTGGTTGCTCATGCCGGCTGGTTGGCGACTTCCACAGCCTTCTGTGCCGCTTCGGCCAGTGTTTCAGCCGTGATCATGTTCGCTGATTCGAGAATCTTGCGAGCTTCTTCTGCATTCGTCCCGACCACACGCACCACGAAAGGCACGTTGGGCTTGATCTCTTCAATCGCCTGCACGATGCCGCGTGCCACCTCGTCGCCACGTGTGATCCCTCCAAAGATGTTCACCAACACGGCACGCACCTTGGGGTCGCTCAGGATGATGCGCAACGCAGCAGCCACCTTTTCAGCGCGAGCACCGCCACCAATGTCGAGGAAGTTGGCCGGTTCGCCACCAAACAGCTTGATGACGTCCATGGTGGCCATCGCCAGGCCAGCGCCGTTCACGAGACACCCAATCGTGCCATCCAAATCGACGTAGGAAAGCCCATTCAGGCGTGCTTCACGTTCGGCGGGTGTTTCTTCGCTTTCGTCGCGCATTTCCGCCAGGTCGGGATGGCGGAAGAGGGCGTTGTCATCGAGCACGATTTTGCCGTCGAGCGCCATGAGGGTACCTTCATCGCCCACAATCGCCAGTGGGTTGATTTCCGCCAGGCTCGCGTCGGTATCGATGAAGACCTGGTAAAGCGCCTTGACGATTTTGACGAACTGCCCAACCTGCTTTTTGTCCTTCAAGCCAATGCCATAGGCGAGCTGGCGGGCCTGATAGTCGGCCAACCCAATGAGCGGGTCAACGCGAACCGTGATGATTTTTTCGGGTGTGGTGGCCGCCACTTCCTCGATGTCCACCCCACCAGCCGCAGACGCCATGACCGCCACGCGCCGCGCGGCACGGTCGAGTACCACGCCAAGGTAGAGCTCTTCGCGGATGTCAGCTGCCGGGTCGATCAAGACTTTTTTGACGGGCAAGCTCTTGATCTGCATGCCTAGAATCTCTTTGGCACGGGCTTCGGCGTCGTCGGGCGTTTTGGCCAGCTTCACACCGCCAGCCTTGCCACGCCCCCCAACCAGCACCTGCGCCTTGACGACAACAGGTCCGCCTAGTTCTTGCGCAATCTGGCGGGCGGCTTCGGGCGTATCGGCCACTTTGCCGTTTGGCACGGGAATGCCAAAGCGGCCGAAAATTTGTTTGGACTGATACTCGTGAAGTTTCACCGCTATGCCTCCATGACTTGATTCATTGTATTCTACGATTTTTTCCAAAGAGAACCGGCAGGCATCTGAAAAGAGCCTGCCGGTCTGTGGCCGCCTGCGCCATTGCAGACCGGCGGCTCGATTATACAAAGTTGGCGTGAAAGTGCGAATGGGGTTCGTTTCTTATTCGGATCGCTGCTCTAGCCAGAGCATTCCCCACGCATCGACACGTGCCTGCCAGGCAGGCGGCACCACTATCGTGCTGTCGAATTGCACCACAATCGCCGGTCCGCCGAATCGGTGACCAGCGTGCAGTTTCGCACGTGCATAGATGGGGGTTTCGTAGGGCGCATCCAGTGTGAACCAGACGAGCTTGCGCCCAATGCACGCCGCTTCCACGGGCGTTGTGGCAGGTGGCAACTGCGGCATGGCCGGACGGGGCATATGCCCAACACCACGAACGCGCACAGCCACAACTTCGACGCTTTCCGACGGCATGGCATAGCCATAGCGCTGCTGGTGCAAGGCATGAAACGCGTCGATGGCCTGCGCGAGATGTTCATGGGTGTAGGGGAGTGTCAGCGGCACAGCTCGTTCATAGCTTTGTCCACGGTAGCGCATATCCAGCCAGGCGTGCAGGCGAGGCGCCTGGATTCCTTGTGCGGCAAGGTGCGCTTCGACACGTGCCCGAGCCGCTGCCAGCGCATGTTGCACAGGGGTATCGTCATGGCGCAGATCGTCGGCCAATGCCAGCACAGCCTGCACGTGATCGGTGGTCAAGTCGGCCAACAGCAGCCCCAGGGCGCTGAGGACGCCGGGTGTTGGCGGCACCATGACGTGGCGAATGCCCAACGTGTCGGCTAATTCGCACGCATGCAGCGGACCAGCCCCCCCAAATGGCACCAGCACGTACTCGCGCGGGTCACACCCTCGTTCGACAGAAACACGCCGCACGGCACGTTCCATCGTTGCGTTTGCCACCCGCAACACACCCAGCGCTGCCCCCTCGGCAGAAAGTCCCAACCGTTCACCCAGCGCTGCCAAGGCAGCACGGGCAGCCGCCACATCGGGGCGAATTTCACCACGCCCGCCCAGAAAATACGCGGCATCGAGCCGCCCAGCAACAAGGTTGGCATCGGTAACGGTGGGAATGGTGCCACCACGCCCATAGCAGACAGGCCCGGGCAGAGCTCCAGCACTTCGAGGGCCAACACGCAATGCACCGCCTTCATCCAGCTGCACCAGGCTCCCGCCCCCAGCACCGACGGTGTGAATGTCGAGCATGGGCAGACGAATGGGCACGCCATCGATCTCGGTTTCGGTGGTGGTAGGAATGTCACCCGGGCAGAGCGCCACGTCGGTGCTGGTTCCCCCCATGTCCAGCGTGATGATGCGCGGGGCGTCGGTCTCCATGGCAATCTGCGCCAGGTGGAACGCCCCTACCACGCCCCCAGCAGGCCCGCTGAGCAGAAGCCGTGCCGCCTGCTGCGCTGCCTGTTCTACGCTGATAATGCCGCCATTGGACTGCATGAGCCATACCGGGCGTTTCCCCACCCCTTCCGCCAGACGTGTGAGATAGCGATGCACGGGGGGGCGCACATAGGCATCGACGACCGTGGTGGCAGTGCGTTCATACTCGCGGTATTCGGGCAAGATGTCACTGCTCAGCGAAATGGGCAAGCCGGGCACGTATACCTTCATTATTTCAGCAATACGCTCTTCATGGCGACTGTCGAGGAACGAAAAGAGCAGCACCACTGCAACGCTTTCGCGGTCGCTTTCGGCAAGCCGTGCCGCCAGGCGCCGCACAGCCTCTTCGTCCAGCGGTTCGAGCACGCGCCCGTCGGCGCCAATCCGTTCGGGAACTTCCAACCGCCACTCGTCGGGCACGAGAGGGGGCGGGCGGTGCTGTGCCAGACGATAGAGGAAGGGACGATGCTGACGCCCAATGGCGAGCACGTCGCGAAAGCCCTGTGTGGTGATCAGTGCGGTGCGTGCCCCACGCCGTTCCAACAGAGCATTGGTGGCCACAGTTGTGCCATGCACAATGGGCGTTTCAGGCGGCACACCCAAGCGGTGCAAGGCGTTCACGATGGCGCGGCTCTGGTCGTCGGGGGTGGTGGGCACTTTGTCGATACGCCATGTTTCGCCGTCGAAAATGACAATGTCGGTAAACGTGCCCCCCACATCGATGCCAAGGCGCTGCATGGGTTGGTCTTCCCCCACATTCGGTTGACTGGTGGGGTTGTAAGCAAGGCGAGCGCATTTGTCAAGGCATCCAAAGCTGGTGATTACCCAAAACGTGGTGGGGGATGGGAAGAGACGAGATGGAGCGTGGAAAAAGCAAGCCAGAGGCGCCCCAGGCCTCGAAGAGGGCGTGCTGGGGCGCATCTACCGGGCAGCCTGAGCCTAGTGGGCCATCACCGCTTCCAGCCAGTTCCCCTGGAACGCCTGCTCACCGCTGGAGAACGCTGCCTTAGGAGGCGCGACGCACCTGGCAGGTG
>WFOS01000064.1 GCA_015487975.1 Ardenticatena sp. | reverse complement strand
CCCTCGAGCAGGGGCTGGAGGAGGGTGGCCGCCTCGGTGATGGCGACCTGACGTTGGAGGATGTCGCTCATGCGCTGCTGCAGTTGGGCGACGAGGGCCGCATCGCCACGGGCGCGGAGCGTGTCGGCGGCACGGGTGAGGTCGCCCTGGGCGATGGTGGCGAGTGCGCGGAGTTCCTCGGCCGTGAGGGGGTGGCCGAGGATGCGGGTGGCGAGTTTCTGGATGGCGAGCTCTTCGCGGTTGGTGGCGTACGGCCAGGGGAGGGGCTGGTCGTTGGCCTGGGCAGCGCGGGCTTCGGCGATGAAGTGGGCGTCGTCCTGGTTGAGCAGCAAGGCGACGGCCTCGTCGAGCGTGCGTTTGCCCGCGGCAAGGTCGGCGAGGAGCATGGCGTCTTGGGCGACCCGCTGGCGGGCATCGGTGGGGCGGGTGCCGAAGGCCTGCTCGAAGGCGGCGGCATAGGCGGTGGTGAGGGTGTCGAGCAGGGCATCGTTGGCAGAGGGCATGAGCGTCTCGGGCGTGGCGGCAGCAGTCTGGACGACTTCGGCGACGTAGTGGGCGACGGTTTTGGGGTTGGCAGCACTTTGTTGCCAGGAGGCGCTTTCGCTGAGCGAGCGGCCGCTGTTGTAGACGGCGATGGCGTCGGCCAGGCGCTGCTGGAACCAGACGGGGTTCTGGCGGGCGGCGTCGCGGGTGAGCCCCCAACGGACGAGATGGCGGGCGATGGCAGCGACAGCGTCTTCGAACTGCATGGGGTCGGCGTAGGTGTTGGCGAGCGCCTGGTCGGGGCGTTGGCCGTTTTTCCAGGCCTGCCAGGTCTCGCGAGCGTCCCAATCGAAGCCAATGCCACCGTAGCGTTCGATGTCGAGCAGGCTGGTGATGTGGCGGTCGGTGATGGGGTTGGCCCAGCCGTTCCAGGTGCGAGGGAGGATTTGAGCGACGCCAACGGCGCCGGCGGGGCTGACGGCGGGCTGGTAAAGGCGGAAGCCAGCGCCGTTGTTTTCGGCTTTGAGGATGCCGAGGATGTCGCCTGGGCGGACGTCGAAGAAATCGGCGACGTTTTGGATGGTGGTCGTGAAGAAGGTGCGGACATCGTCGGGCATGGCGTCGAGAGACGGCCAGAGCGTGTCGCCATAGGCGGCGACAAGGTCGGCGTAGGTGGGCATGGCTGGCGCTGGGGGCTGCCCCTCGGCGATGCGCATTTGGGTTTCAGCGGGGCGTGCGCTGAGCGGCGGCGCGGCAACAGCCGGTTCTTTCGCAGGCTCAGCCGCTGCTTCGATCGCAGGGGTGGTGGCGGGCGGACGTGGCAACACCTCGATGGGGACGACGAGGGGGCGGCCGTCGTAGCGCCAGGTGTCGGGGGAGTTGATGCGGTTGAGCTGGGCGAGCGTGTCGGGATCGGTGCCGAGCGCGTCGGCGATTTGGGCGAGCGACATGCCGCGCTGGATCTGGGCGGCGCGCGCGTTGGCGAGGGGCTGGTGGGGGATACGCAGCACCTGGCCGACGCGGATGACGTCGGGATTGGTGATGTCAGGGTTGGCGGCGAGCAGCGCGTCGAGCGAAAGGCCGAAGGTGCGCGCCAGGCGAGCGAGGGTGTCGCCCGGCTGGATCTCGTAGGCGGCGCTGAGCGGGGGTGGCGCGACGCGCAGGCGCTGGGTGGTGGGGTCACGTTGGAGGGTGACGGCGCGCGGGAAGGTGGCGTCGTCGTCGCGCGGGGTGAGACGGGCACGCAGGGGGTCGAGCGCGTCGGCGGCGGTCTGCTGGACGTGGGCGAAGGCACGGCGCGGGAGGCGGTCGAGGCCGCGGCCGACGTCGTGGAAGCGCTGGACGACCTCGTTGGGGGCGAGGTCGGTGGGCGTGATGTCATGCTGGCGAAGCAGGGTGGCACCGGCGGCAAGGCCGAGGGCGAGCAGGCCGAGGCGTGGGAGGCGGCGCAGGAGGCGCTGGCCGACGGCGTCGAGGAGACCTGCGTGGCGGGCGTTGGCGAGCTGGTCGAAGGGGAGGGCTTCGAGGGCGTCGGCCCATTCGGCAAGAGCGGTGAGGGCACGCGCTTCGGCCGCTTCGAGGTCGGCCGCCCAGTCGGGGAGGAGCGCGTGTGGGTCGTGAATGCGGATGCGACGGGCGGCGTGGTGGAGATGGGCGTCGAGCTGATCGACCCAGGCCTGGAAGGCGAGGGCTTCTTGTTGGAGGAGGTCGCGGGTGGCATCGACGGCGAGCGCGACTGCTTCGACGAAAGAAGCGAGCGCGGTGGTCCAGGCGTGCATGTCGGCGAGGGCGTGGAAGTGAGGGGCGGGGTAGCGCTGATTGACGGTCGCGAGAAGGGTAGTGAGCGCAGCAGCGCGCACGCTGGCGGCGGCGTGCAGGGCGGTGATGCGAGTGGGGAGGGGGAGCGAGCCGACGGGTTCGATGGCGTTGATGATAGCGATGATGGCGGGGGCCTGCTCCTCGACGAAGGAGAAGAAGGGGGCATGGTGGGCATCGTCGAGGAGATCGAAGAAAGCATCGAGTTCGGCGACGAGGTCGCGATGGAGGCATGTGGCGAGGGTCTGGAAACGGTGGCGGGCGCGGCGGGCGCGGCGGTGGAAGGCGGCAAGGTCTTTTGGCGAGCAGGCAGGCGACAGGATATCGCGGGTGAGGGCATGGAGGTCGGCAAGGGCCTGCCGGAAGGTGGCGCGGAGGTCGGCCTGCTGGCGGGCGAAGGCGGCGGCTGTGAGATGGTTGAGATTGGTCGAGAAGGTGGTCATGGCACGGTCCCCCTGGCGCTGAGAGATAGAACACATGTTCTACGAATGATGCCAGGAGTGTATCACAGGCGGGGGAGCGTGTCAAGATGGTCGGCTTTGCAATTGTGAGGGATGTTTACCAGAGTGCGCGGGCGAGCATCACCCCGAACCAGGCACCAAGCAGCCCCACGAGCAGGCTACCGGATGCGTTGCCAAGCGCCAGCCACCATGACCCGCTTTCCAATAGGCGGAATGTTTCGACGCTGAACGTGGAAAAAGTGGTGTACGAACCGAAGAACCCCACGGCAATCAAAAAGCGCCAGCGGGGATCGAGGGGGATGCGCTCGGTGGTAAGTGTCATGAAGAGGGCTAACAAGAAACTGCCCGAAACGTTGATGATGAATGTCCCCAGCGGGAACACCGAACCGTATCGTGCGTCAATCCAGCGCCCTAGCAGATAGCGGGTGTTCGCCCCAAGAAATCCACCAATGCCAATCATGAGATACTGCATGGGGATGCTCCTCGATGCCCGTTGTGTGGTGTGCGTTTGTGCTCGTGCAAGAGGGCAGTCAGTTCACGGTCGTGGGCGATACTCACGGTTTCCAGTAGATTGGCAATGGTGGTGCGTGTGCGGTCCCAGGGCGTTTCGAGTTCCTGCTCGAAGAAGTTCGGTTCCATTTGGGAGAGCAGGGAGAGGAGTTCCAGACGCACCATGCCAAAATCCATGCGTACCTGCTCGGGGGGCCAGGTGGCGCGTCGTGCCACTTCACGGCTGCTCCATGCTTCCCAGGAATCAAAATCGGCGGTGCGATAGGCGGTGTCCCCTTCGAGCAGGGCTTGCACAGCCGCCAGCACTTCACGGTCCCAGGCGGCGATGTAGGCAAGCCAATCGTGCAAGCGTCCGCCGTTTTCATCGAGCACAGCCTGGTCATCCACACCTTGCATGGCGTCCGTCAGGTGACGGCGGGCTTCACGGAGTGCGTTCAAAATGGTTTCGCGTGTTGATGTCATTGTCTGCTCCTCAGGATGCAGCCATCTGATGTGTTTCCCATTCGGCAACATAGTGCTGCCACGTTTCCACGCTCATACTGACGCCATGGTCGCGGCACCAGAAATCGTAGTAGTAGAGATGGCTGCGGGCTGTCAAAAATTCGTATCGGAAGATATGAACAATCAGCCCTCTGTCAAGATAGCCTGTGCGCTCGAAATCTTCGAGAACGGGTTGGCGGTCGTATTCAACATGACGAAATCGAGGTGACCACGCTCCATTGCGCCATTCCAGAATGAGGTATTGCGCACGCGGATCGGCGTTGAAGGGTGTTCCAACCGCCCCACTGTTGAGCACGAGCCAGCGCCCAATGCGCCGTTCCATGGGAATGTGCGTATGTGCCCCAACGACGACGGGGGCTTCGACACCTTTCAGGATGTCGGCCAGTGCGGTATCGTCAAGCGAGGGGCGTAACCCTTCGCGGTTGTGACGCGGGCTGCCATGTACGACCAACACGGGCGAGGTGTTGGGGAGTTCCACCGTGTGGGCAAAGGGCAACTGGTCGAGGTAGGCGACACGTGCTTCGCCCAGTTGTTCGCACACCCAGTTGAGCTGGGCATACGCAGGATCCTGGTAGAGATCTTCACCAGCACGCCCCAGCGCCCAATCGGCAACCAGCTCATCGTGGTTGCCCTGAATGACATGCCAGTCGGTTTGGTGGCGCACCATATCGACCACGTCGGCATTGTGCGGGCAGCGGTTGACAAGATCGCCCGCGACGACCACGTAGTCGGGGGCTTCATGCTGCAAATCGCGCAGCACGGCTTCGAGTGCAGGACGGTTGGCATGGATGTCGGAGAGAATAGCAAGTTTCATATTGGATGCTCGGTTTCGGGCTGGTTGGTTGATGTATCAACTGGTTCGATTTCGAGCGCGTCCACGCCCAACGCGTCTTTTGTAGGCGGATACAGTGTGCGCAGGGTGGGCAAAATCTCTTCGGCAGGCAGACGAGGGGCAAGCGTGCCGAGAATCTTCCCGAGCCAGCAGGGCTTCATGCGATGGAGCGACGCGAACAGTGCGGATGCGGTAGGGATAGCGCTCATGGAGCAGCACGATATCGCCTGGTTGCAGACGGCGAATATCCCCACACGCATTTCGACCCGTTTGCGCCCGTTGCGAATGGCTTGCAACGTGGGTTCACGCCCCCAGAGAACTTTCGTGCGGCTCATAGGATGTGTTCGTGCGTGAAGAATGTCGCAAAGCGTTCTTCCACCAATTCGGGCAACCCATCCATGAGTTGGTGGAAGCGTTCGACAAGGGTTTCGGCTTCGGGGGTGAGTGTTGTCCCACCGCCACCCGCGCCGCCTGTCTGGCTTTCCACGAGTTTCATACCCAGCGCATCTTCCATCTCATGAATTTTGTGCCATGCTGTGCGGAACTGCACCCCCATTTTCTGCGCCGCGGCATTGATAGAGCCCGTCTCGCGAATGGCTTCCAGCAGGCGAATACGCCACAGCGTGAGAATCGCCTCGCCATCTTCGTTTTCAATCCAGATGTTGCACCGCGCACGCATTTGCCTGTTCCTTACTTGAATTTGCTTTTTCACGTTCGACATTATAGAAGTACGTGGTATGCTTCACAAACTGCGTGAACCGAAACGACCGACCCATAAAGGAGCCTGGCTATGTATTCCGACCCTCGCATTCGCAAATGGGCTGAGGTAATGACAACCTACACAGCGCCTGTGCATGCAGGCGCCCATGTGCTCATCCGTTCGACCACACTGGCGGAACCGCTTGTTGTGGAGCTGGTGCGTGCCGTACTGGAACGTGGTGGGCTGCCGCATGTGCGGATGTCGCCCCCCGTGCTGGAAGAAGTGTTCTTCCGCTATGCTGCCGACAATGTGCTCGACACCTTGTCGGAGATCGAAATCGCTGAGATCGAGCGTGCCGATGTGCTCTATTCGATTATGAGCGGGCAGAATACACGTGCCCTGACGAGGGTAGACCCCAAGAAGATGGTACGTGTTCAGCGCACGCGCCAGCCGTGGATGGAAGCCTACATGCGCCGTGCCGCCACCGACGATTTGCTCTGGACGCTGACGCTTTTCCCCACGCCGGCCTATGCGCAGGATGCCGAAATGGGGCTGCTCGACCTGTTCGATTTTGTGTTCGATGCCTGTTTCCTCAACGAACCCGACCCAGTGGCACGATGGCAGCAAATGGCTGCGCGTCAACAGCAACTCATCGATGTGCTCAGCAAGGCACGGGAAATTCACATCGAAGGGCCTGGCACCGATTTGCGCGTGGGCATCGAAGGGCGCATCTGGCTCAATGACGATGGCAGAAAGAACTTCCCTGGTGGGGAAATTTTCACAGGCCCCGTGGAAGAGAGTGTCGAAGGCGTGGTCACGTTCGAGTTGCCTGCTGTGTATGCAGGACGCGAAGTGCGTGGCGCTCGCTTGCGCTTTGAAAAGGGGCGCGTGGTCGAAGCGTCGGCCACGCACAACGAAGCCTTTTTGCTGGAAACGCTGAATACCGACGAAGGCGCTCGCTACTTGGGTGAATTCGCGTTCGGCACGAATTACAACATTCAACAGGTCATGCGCAACACGCTCTTCGATGAAAAGATTGGTGGCACAATTCACATGGCGTTGGGGCGGAGCTACCCCGAAACGGGAGGCAAAAACCAGTCCGCCATTCACTGGGACCTGGTGTGCGAATTGCGCCGTGATAGTGAAGTCTATGTGGATGGCGAACTCTTCCAGAAGAACGGTCGCTTCGTGATGTTCGAGGATGGGATTGTCTGAGCCGCCAATCAACAGCCGTCGAAGGGGGAGGCATGAGTCAGGCTGACTGGACGTTGATGCTGTACATGGCAGGTGATAATGGCATTTTGCTGGCCGACCCGCTCGATGCGTTTGGGTATCTGGATCTGAAAGAGCTGAAAGATGGCTTACGCCGCCTGGCGCCTGATGCTCGTCAGCGTGTGCATGTGGTGGTGCAGTTCGACACACGCGAGCAGGGCACGCACCGATATCACCTGTCGCCAGCGCCCGATTTGGCAGCCGACCATGTGCAAACACTCGCCGAAACAAACACGGGTGACCCTGCGACCCTGCGCGATTTTGTCGTCTGGGCAGTGCAAACGTACCCCGCGCGGCACTATGCCCTGGTGTTGTGGAATCATGGCAATGGATGGGACGATACCGACGTGTATGCCCGTTTTCGGTCGCGGCTGGAAGACGTTGCCCGTGAAGAGCCGGCTGTCCGTGCGGTTTTCAACGTGCCCACTTTTCGGCGGGCACTTTTTGCCACAACGCTGGACGAACTGGGCAGTGCCGCCACAACGTCCACGCAGCGCGGTTTGCTCTATGACGATTCCTCGCTGGATTTTCTGGACAACCGCGAATTGCAATGGGCATTGCAACAAGCTCTGGACGAGGCAGGAATCCCCGTGTTCGACGTGTTGGGGTTCGATGCATGCCTGATGGCGATGGCCGAAGTGCACTATCAGGTGCGGCAGCAAGCGCGTATTGTGATGGCGTCGCAGGCACTTGAACCCGCCTATGGCTGGCCGTATGACCGTCTGGTGCAGGCGTTGCCTGGTGCATCCCCCGAGGGTGTGGCCCGCACGCTTGTGCGCGAGTATGTCCAGGCGTACGACCTGGGCGTGTACAGCCGTTTTCAGCATGAAATTACGCAGTCGGCCATTCTGACAACGGGATTGCCTGCACTCGTCGAGGCGTGGAATGCGCTTGCCGAAGCGTTGTTGCCCCGTTTCCATGAAGCCGTGGTCTTTCGTGCAGTGCTCGATGCGTTGCGGCAGGCGCACCGCTTCCGCAATCGCCCCGACTATGTGGATATGGGCACATTGGCCGCGGCGCTGGCGCAACAGCCGCACCTTCCGCCAGCTGCACGTTCGGCACTGGTGCAGGTGCGCAACATGCTCCATTCGCAGGGGAATCTGGTGCTCGCCAACGAAGCGCTCTTCCGCCGAGGGGGGAATGCCCCCGAACCGCTCGCCGTGAGCGGATTGTCGATCTACTTTCCCGAACGTGGCCTAGATGACCCTGCTTTGCTGGATCTCTATGGCGGGCTGGATTTCAGCCGAGAGACGTTGTGGGACGAATTCCTGCACCATTTTGCCCTGGTGCGCCGTGCTTTCGACCTTGGCGTTCAGCCGCCTGTCTGGCGCCCAACACGTGGCCTCACGTTTACGCCAACCGACACTCCGTCGCCTGGTGAGCCTGCCGAGCCGCCCTCATCAACCGACACAGAAACACGCCCCCCCGAGGTGCCGACCTCGACCACCTCTCGAACGCGCGTAGAACCGCTCACGCTGGTGGTGGCACATGGTTCGATTACCGATGCTCCAACAACAGCCCTGGTGGTCAACCATGTGCAGGGGGCCGCTGTGGGCGGCGCGACGGGCTATGTGGATGACAAGCTGGGTGGCATTATTTCCGCGTGGGTGCAGCAGGGAAGCCTCACGGGGGCGCGTGCGACCATTTTCCCCGTGCCCACCCTAGGGCGCTTGCCTGCCGATCTTGTTTTGGTGGTTGGGTTAGGGACGGTGGAAGAGTTTGCCGTGTCCGAACAGCAACGCCTGCAAATTGTGCAGGCCGTGGGGCGTGTGGTCGCGCAGACGGCCAATATGCTGGGGATGGAAGAGATTGCCACCATCGTCCACGGCGCTGGGGGCGGTGGGCTTCCTGTGGGCATTGCTGCACGCGAATTCGTGCGTGGCGTGCTCGATACGCTGGCAATGTTTGGCGCAAAAGCGTCACTCAAAACGCTCTACATTGTCGAGTACGATGCCGAAAAGTACGACACCTTGCGGCAGGCGTTGACCTACGGATGGGGGGATACGCCGGTGCCCATCATCGTCGAAACGCGCGAAACGCTGTCGCCGCAAGACGCCAAAGATGCCATGCGTAAACGCTGGTTGCCACGCCTCTATGGTCACGATGGCATGCCACAGGTGGTATCACCCGCACGACCGGCATGGAAGCAAGCATACCTGAGCATTCTCTTGCACCCCGATGGGAATGCGTTGGAATTGACCTACACGGGGCCCGAACCGTTGGCAAGCGAGCCGCGCTACACATTGCCGTTCGACCCCTCACAGATCGAAATGTTTTTGCAAACCATCGAGAATGCCGTGCGTTTCTTGCCGCATAGCCCTGGGGATATTCAGGAAACGACGCTGAAACGCCTGCGCACAATTCGCGACCAGCTGTTGCCGTCTGAGTTGCGTGCTGCGCTGGATACCCTGCCGCCTGAAACCGTGCTCACATTGCGGCTTGACCCATTCAGCGCCCAAATTCCGTGGGAACTCTTCCCCCGTGGTGACACGCCACTGTTGTTGCATTCGATTGTCACACGGCGTCTGATCACCGAAAAACTGGGAGGAACGATTTTGCCGCCACCTGCAGAAGGAAAGGTACGTGTCCTGATTGTGGCCAACCCCACGGGCGATTTACCCGCGGCACAGGCGGAAGGTGTGCATCTGTACGAGCTGCTTTCCACGAACCCGCGGCTCGATGTGCGTTTGTGGGAAGGAACAAGTGCACTGGACCTGCTGGGAGAAATTGGGAGCTACCACGTCTTGCATTTTGCAGGGCATGCTCTCTTCAACCCTGAACGCCCTGAATTGAGCGCTCTCTATCTGGACCAGGCGGGGCAAGAGCGCATTACCGCGCAAAACATTGTGCAGCTGCCGACACGTCCCTCGGTGGTCTTTTTGAATGCGTGCGAAAGCGGGCAAGCAGACACATTGACGTGGCGGCAGGCGCATCGTACAGCGGCCGGGTTGGCAGCAGCATTCATCGCGACGGGAAGCCGCAACGTGATTGCCACAGCGTGGCGCGTGAGCGATACCGACGCCGAAACCATGGCACGCGCCTTCTACGAGCACCTGTTGCAGGGCGAAACACTTGGGCAGGCGTTGCATACTGCGCGGCGTATGGTGTTCGCACAGCGCCGCTGGTCGGATATCACGTGGGGAAGTTATCTGTTTTATGGCGATGCCACTTTTCGCCTCTAAGTCGGAAGGGACTTCACCACATGACGAGAGATGTGGTAGACTAGCGGCGCATTCGACAAACAATACCTCGAAGAGGAGGCTCGACCAATGGAGATTCGCGATCGTACAATTCTCGTGTTGGGGGGCTACGGTCTGGTTGGGATGGCTGTATGCCGCGAATTGATTCCACGTCGTCCGAAGCGCCTCATTGTCAGCTCTTTGCTCGAAGATGAAGCCCGCAAAGCTGTCCAGCGTCTACGTGACGAATTCCCCGAAAGCGATGTCGAACTGATTCCTGCATGGGGCAATGTGTTTGTGCGTGCTGCCATGAAAGATCTGCCCCGCCGCGAAGTGTTGACGTCGCCCACGTATCGTCATTGGGTGTTCGAAGATGTCTTGGGCGAGATGAACGAAACGATTTTGCAGGAATCGTTTTTGGCGCAACTCGTCATGGGGACGAGTGAGTACGCACCGGGCATCATCCCCGATGCGATCGTCGATTGTATCAACACCGCGACGGCGCTGGCGTACCAGGACATTTACACCAGTGCGGCCGAAGTGTTGGACATTTACGACCGTGCGACGCAGCTATGGACGATGGGCAAAGAAAAGCCCGCCGAGCAGAATGGGGAATATGTGAATGCAGTGGAACGGTTGCTGGCAAGCATTTACGTGCCGCAACTGGTGCGCCATGTGCAAATTTTGCACGAAGCGATGCATCGCGCTGGGACACGTGCGTATATCAAAGTCGGCACGAGTGGTACGGGGGGCATGGGGTTGAACATCCCCTACACGCATGGTGAAGAGAAACCATCGCGTGTTCTGCTGAGCAAGACGGCGATGGCCGGAGCGCACACATTGTTGCTCTTCCTCATGGCACGCACGCCAGGCGGCCCTGTGGTGAAAGAAGTAAAGCCGACCGCGGCGATTACGTGGAAACAGATTGGATATGGTCCCATTCGGAAGCGCGGGCGCCCATTTCCGTTGTACGATTGCCCCCCCAACGAGGGGATTCGGCTCGAAGAGGGGCGGGAGTTTGCGCTCGAAACGCTTCCCGTTGGGCGGGAAGTGGAGGGCGTGCTTGAATCTGTGTTCATCGACACAGGCGAAAACGGCTACTTCTCGCTCGCGGAATACACAGCGCTGACCGCCTTGGGGCAGATGGAAGCGGTGACGCCAGAAGATATTGCGGTGACGGTAGTACGCGAATTGGAAGGCATCAACACGGGGCGTGATGTCATCAACGCTTTGGATGGCGCGGTGTTGGGGCCCTCGTATCGTGCAGGAGTGTTGCGGCAACGTGCGATTGCGTTGGCGCGACACCTGGAAGCGAAGCATGGTGTGGAAAGCGTCGCATTCGAGATTTTGGGGCCACCGAAACTCTCGAAATTGCTCTACGAGGCCTACATGCTCAAACGGGTGCGGGGTACGGTCTCGGCTGTTGCTGCAAGCGACCCGCAGGAGCTTTCCGACGAGGTGAGTGCGTTGGTGCACGAAGATGCACGTTTGCGCCAGTCGCTTCTTTCGATTGGTATTCCCATTCTCATGCCCGACGGGCGCACCTTGCTGGCAGCCAACCGCCGCCGCCCCGAGCATCGTTGGGAGCGGTATCGCTGGCAGGTGACACCCGAGACGATCGAGCGGTGGGCGGAAAGCGAGTGGGTGGATTTACGTGTCGCGAACATGGCGCGTTGGGTGGCGCGTATGCAGCGCTTGCTGGATGAAGCGGCGGCGGTCCCATCTCCCGACTTCGATTCCAGTTCGCGCTATGATCGCCCTATGTTCGACCCGGCGACATGGGCGTTCGATGACCACATCGACATTGGTGAGATTGCCGCCTGGATTTTCTCGACAGAAGAAGGCGGCCGGCGGATGAAGGAATAGCGCGGCTGACATGTGGTGGTATGGGGGCGACAGATGGAAACGGCTGACCACGTTTCTGGTGGTCAGCCGTTCGTTCCCAAGAGCGCATGCAGCAGTTGCTGGCGATCGGCAATCCCCACCATGCGCCCCTCGTCATCCTCGACGACGGCACGCTTGACCCCTTCGGTCACCATACGGTGGAGCACATCGCCAACGGGGGTATCAGCGCGAATGGTCTTCACAGGCTGCATCAAGTCGCGTGCCGTGGTGGCATCATCGAGCGACAAAGCTTCTTGCGGAACGAAGTAGCGGAGCAACGCACGCACGAGCCCCCCATGTTGGCGTTGTTCGGCCCAACGAATCAGGGTGCCGTCGGTAATCACGCCTAATGGGTGCTCTTCTTCATCGACGACAATCACCTGCCGTACCGAACTCCCGACGATGGCAGTTGCAACATCGCTCAGTGGTGCCTCAGGCGGGAGGCGTGGCACATCTTGCGTGATCGCCTTGCTGATCAGATCCGTTGCGCGGATGAACACCGGTGGGGGATTCTCGGCAGGAAGCGTGTCTGTCATCGCCCGCAGGATATCGATACGGCTCAGCATGCCGACCAAACGCCCCTGTTCATCCACCACCGGGAGCCGCTTCAAGCCCCGATGTGCCATGCGCGTTGCCGCTTCGATAGCAGGCGCCGTCGTCTGAATCGTCTCGACAGGTGTGGTCATCAGGTCCGCCGCAGTACGGTTGGAGGCGGCAAGGTCAGCCAGGGCGGCCTGAATGGTTGCTTCGCTCACCGTTTGCCCGGCTGAAATGGCGAACTCCCCACGCCGCAACACATCACCGTCGGAAATGATACCTACGACACGCCCTTCCTCATCCACGACGGGAACAGCGCGAAACGCATGGCGTAGCAACAGCCGCGCCACCTCATGCGCAGGCGTGGTCGGATGCACCGTTTGAACGTTGCGGCTCATGATGTCGGCCACACGCACATCAGCCCCCAAAGCAGGCAGGCGACGATGGGCATATTTGACAACCTTCACTGGTTCCAGCGTGATCAGCCCTTCGCGCACCATAGCTGAGAGCGCGGGAAGCACCTGTTGCAGACGGGCTTCTTCATCCACAACTTCGATGATAATCGGAAGGTCGGATGAGAGCCGCACCAGCGAGACGGTGTGAATTCGGCTGTGTGCTCCAAACCCCGCCATGCCGCGAATGACAGTGGCCCCTGCAACGCCTTCTTCGCGGAGGCGTTGCAGAATGGCTTGCCAGAGTGGGCGGCCTTTCCACTGGTCACTTTCGCCAATGTAGATGGTCAGGCGCTGGGTGGGTGTTCGAAAGCGCATCGTCTCTGCTCCATGCGTGTTGGTTTGGCTGGTGTGCGGCTTTGTTGCATTATTGAAGCGCGATGCTCATCTGTCAACGCAGGCACAGATTGATGTGGAGGAGAGATGGACACGCATCAGCACGACCCATTGCGCCCGCATGCGCACGATCCAAACCCCGAACCGCCGCATGACGACCCCACGTTCGTTGTCGTGGCGCCTGATGGGCGCTCATTCCATGTGACGCCGGAGATGCTCCGTACCTGGCCTGCAACCACAGCGGAAGAGTGTTTCATCGTGAGTACGGGGCATGGCACCTCAGGGCCTTTCACGTTTACGGGGGTCACGCTTCCGGACTTGTGCGCGGCGTTGGGCATTACAGTCCCGTGGCAGGTTGCAGAGATTGTAAGCGCCGATGGTTTTGGCACACGGCTCACGGCCGAAGAAGCCGCACCACAGGCGTCGATTGGCCCCGTTTTGCTGGCATATGCCCGTGATGGGGTGCCGCTCTCTCGGCGCGATGGGCTTGTGCGTTTGATTGTGCCGGGCGAACGTGAGGATGCGTTGCGTCAGGTGAAGTGGGTAGCCGTGGTACGTTTTGTGTGAGGCGCAAAAATGGCGAGGGATGACAAAACGTATTTGCGTTATTTGGAAAAACCAATACGCTAAGTGCGGTCTTCTTGGCTGGTTCGATTGTCTTTCGTGCGCTCCACATTCTGGCGGTTCTCCGAATCTATCCACTGAAGAGGAGCAGAACCTGAGATGACAAGCACGCAACGGAAATGGCCCCAACTGACAGGCACCCGCGGTTTCTTACTCCTCTGGTTTGGGCAATTCGTCTCGCTCATTGGGTCTTCCCTGACGCGCTTTGGCGTGGTGTATTGGGCGTGGGAGGAGACGGGGCGTCCGCTCATTCTCGGTACCTTGCTTTTGATGGCGTTGCTGCCGTCGCTCTTCTTTGGGCTGCTCGGGGGGGCGCTCGTCGATCGCTGGAACCGCAAGTGGGTGATGGCACTCAGTGACTGTGCATCCGGTGTCGTAACATTTATGTTGGTAGGGTTGTACGTCACCGGAAATTTACGCCTCGAACATGTCTATGTGGCGACGTTGTTGCTGAGCTTGTTCGAGGGCTTTCAAATGCCAGCGTTTACCACCATCGTGACGTTGATGTTGCCCAAAGAGGAGTACGCACGTTTCAATGGCTTGCGGAACACGTCGCAACAGGCGGCACGCATCATCGCGCCTTTCATCGCTGCGGCTGTCCTGGCGAAATTTGGGTTGTTGACCATTTTCACACTCGATGCCATCACCTTCTTCTTTGCCGTGGGCGTATTGCCATTCATCGCCATTCCGGATGTGCCTGGCAAGGAACAGACGTTCCAGAAGCGTTTTCGCGATGAACTGCTCTTTGGCATCAAGTACATTTGGGAAAGCGCCCCGTTGCGTGCGATGACATTGGTATTGGCGGGTGCGAACTTCTTCAACGCCATGGGTTTTTCGATTCTCAATGCCTACTATCTCGCACGAAGCGGTGGTAGCGAGTTTGCCTACGCTGCGGGGATGTCGGTCTATGCGTTGGGCTATGTGCTGGGTGGCATGCTCATGCTCCGTTGGGGCGGTCCCAAACGCAATCGGATTCTCTGGGCGTATGTGCCACTCATCGTTGCTTTCTTATTTGGGAATACAACCGTCGGGCTAGGGCGTTCGCTCCCCATGTGGCTGGTAAGCACTTTCATTGCGGCCTTCTGGTTGCCAATTGGGTACGCCGTGCGCCGTGCGCTGCTGCAACGAAAAGTACCGCCTGCTCTGCAGGGGCGTGTATTTGGCGCCGAGTTTTTGTTCGTTCAAGCACCAGTGGCAGCGGCGTATGTGATCGGGCCACTGCTGGCTGAAAAGGTTTTTCAGCCCTTTGTCGAGCAAGGGGCTGGCCCAGTAGCAGATACATTGCGGGTTCTTGTGGGGACGGATTCAGCGGCGGGGATTGCATTGCTTTTTGTCGTCACGGGATTGAGTGCTGCGACTGTTGTGGCGATTGGATTGATGGTACCTGCTTTACGCCATTTCGAAGCGTTGTTGCCAGATTTCGATGAGGCGCCACAGCAGCAACATGCGACACTCCCCTCATCGGCCGAAGAGAAAGCCATCGACGAAGAGCCATCTGCCGAACGTGCGCCCAAACCGGCACGTTCGTGAATGTGAAATCATTGGCGCCAAAAGCAAGAGAAGGCGGGGAAGATTCCCCGCCTTTCGTAATGCATTTCAGACGTGTTTACTCATCCAAACGCAACTCACCCAATACCTCGCGAATGGCTTCTTCTTGTTGGCGGCGTTCCACACCTGTCGAGAAATAGATGGCGTCTGGGTGGTGTACCACAATGGCGGCAGTGCTTTGTTCAGGAATCAGTTGGTAGCCGCTGGAAAGCCGCACGCCTAGCCGGTCACCACCCAGCAAACGAAGGACATCAACTTGCTGTTGCAGGTCTGGGCAGGCGGGATAGCCCCACGAGTAGCGCAGGCCGCGCCCTTCCGCCAGCCCCAACTCGCGCCGGATACGGCGGTGTGTCCATTCGGCAAGTCCTTCTGCCAACTGATCGGCAAATCCATTGATGAAGTACGCCTCGGTATAGTCGTCCGCTGCTTGTAACGCTTCGATGCGTTGCGTGGCTTCGGGCCCCGCTGTCACCACTTGCAGCGCGGCCACGTCACGTCCTTCGTCCGCGGGGACGAAATAGTCCGCCAGGCAGAGCCGCTGACGGTCGGGTTGGCGCGGGAAAGTGAAGCGGGCGACTTCGCGTTCGTGGTCGTCTGGATCGAAAACGATGAGCGTGTTGCCATCGGCGGCGACGGGGAAGTAGCCATACAGCGCTCCGAACGAAAGCCACTCCGTTTCGATGAGTTCATCCGTCAGGCGGCGCAAGGTTGGTTCAAAAACAGTCGCCACCAGTTCGTCCCACTCATCACCACGTTTCCCACGCCCACCCCAGTGCAGGCGATAAAGCGTGTCCAGGTCGAAATAGGACACCACCTCGCGAACGTCGATCTCGTCACGCGCCACCAGGCGTGTGCCCCAGAAGGGGGGCGTGGGAATGTTCGGCGCAGGGGGCACAGACCGTTCGGCAGGTGTTTCAGCGGGCGTAGGTGTCGTGGTAGTTGGGCTGCGTTCGAGCGTGCGGCGGGCTTTGGCTTTCACCTCAGCGACAAAAGCAGCCCGCTCTTCGGGGTCGCCCGTCAGTTTGTCAACGACAGCGAGCCCCTCGAAGGCATCCTTGCAGTAGAAGACCCCGGGTTCGTACACTGACCCATCGTCCATGAACATGATGCGATACCCAAAGCGGCGGTTGATGGCGGCGCCACCCACCAGCACAGGGAAAGAAAGCCCGCGCTTGTGCAGTTCCTGCACACAAATGGGCATTTGCTTGCTGGTGCTCACCAGCAAGGCACTCAACCCAATGGCCACCGCGTTGTGTTCGATGGCCGCGTCGATGATGGTGTTGACGGGCACCTGTTTGCCCAGGTCTACCACGGTGTAGCCATTGTTGCTCAAAATCGTGCCGACCAGGTTTTTGCCGATATCGTGCACATCGCCAAAGACGGTTGCCAGTACCACCGTCCCCTTGCTGGCGCCTTCTTTGCGTTCCAGGTAGGTTTCCAACCGCGCGACGGCTTTTTTCATCACCTCGGCGCTTTGCAACACAAATGGCAAAATCAGCTCGCCCGCACCGAATTTGTCGCCCACCTCTTTCATCGCTGGCAGCATGACATTGTTCAGCACCCATACGGGGTCATGGTGCTGCACGGCTTCGTCCACGAGCGCTTCCACCCCCTCTTTTTTGCGATGGACAATGTGCCAGTAGAGCTTCTCTTCGACGCTCATCCCCTCGGTGGGGTCGATGCGTTCATCGCCGGCCAGTGCTACCTCGTTTTCTTCGAAGAATTGGATCACACGCGCCAGTGCATCATCCCGACGATCGAAAATCAAATCATCCATGAGCGTGCGTTGTTCTTCGGGAATCTCGAAGTAGGGCGTAATGTGCTTGGGGTTGACGATTGCCATGTCGAGCCCTGCTTCGACGGCATGGTGCAGAAAGACACTGTTGAGGACGGCGCGTGCGGCCGGTTTCAGCCCAAACGAAACATTGCTCACCCCCAAGAGGGTGAACGCGCCAGGCAGCTCGGCTTTCACACGACGGATCCCTTCTAACGTTTCGATGGCGGCGCGGCGCAGCTCCGGTTGCCCTGTCGTGATGGGGAAGGTGAGCACATCGAAAATCAGCGCTTCGGGCGGCAAGCCGTATTCTTGCGTGGCAATATCGTACATGCGCTTGGCAATGGCGAATTTACGCTCGGCGGTGTGTGCCATGCCTTCCTCGTCGATGGTCAGGGCGACGACAGCAGCGCCATGTTGTTCGACAAGCGGCAAGACCTCTTCGATACGTTGGCGGCCATTTTCCATGTTGATGGAATTGACGATGGCACGCCCAGGGTACGTTTCAAGCGCCACCCGAATCACTTCGGCTTCGGTGGAGTCGATCATGAGCGGCACATCGACGCTCTGGCTGAGCAACTTCACCAGTCGCCGCATCTGCTCTGCTTCATCGGTGCGCTCAGTCAGCGCGACGCAGACATCGAGCATGTGGGCCCCACCTTCCACCTGGTCGTGGGCGATTTCGAGCAGGGCGTCGTAGTTCTCTTCCAGCAACAGGCGTTTGACTTTACGGCTTCCCTGACTGTTGACACGCTCGCCGACCAATGTGGGCGCTGGAATTTGCTTGATGTCGGTGGCACGCATGGCACTGGCAACGCGTGGCGTTGTGTCGATGGTGGTGGGACGACGCGTCCACGGGTCGATGCCCTGCACACCTTCGACCAGCAGGCGAATATGCTCGGGGGTGGTGCCGCAGCAGCCGCCGATGATGTTGCAGCCAAATTCTTGCACGAATTGCAAGAGCATTTCGGCCATGGGTTCGGGTTCCATGGGGTAGACGGCTTCGCCGTCGACGTTGATGGGCAAGCCCGCATTCGGAATGGCTGAAACGGGCAAATGGGTGTGGCTTGTGAGATAGCGGATCGGTTCGCGCATGTAGTCGGGGCCTGTGGAACAGTTCAGCCCGATGGCATCGATGCCAAGCGGTTCCAGGATGGTGAGCGCGGCGCTGATGTCGGTGCCGAGCAGCATGCGCCCTGTGGTGTCCAGTGTGACTTGTGCCTGAATGGCAGCGCGGATGCCCGTTTCCTGGATGGCGCGTTTCAGCCCTTCGACGGCAGCTTTGACTTCCAGAATATCCTGGCTGGTCTCGATGAGGAGCACATCGGCACCACCGAGCAACAACCCCACTGCCTGTTCGCGGAATACGTCCACCAGTTCGCCATAGGTGATGTTGCTGAGCACAGGGTCGTTTGCCGAGGGGAGCATCCCACTTGGTCCGATCGAACCGGCAACGAAGCGGGGTTTTTCGTGGGTGCTGTACTCATCGGCAAGGCGACGTGCCAGAGCGGCGGCAGCCCGGTTGATGTCGATGACGCGGTCTTGCAGTGTGTATTCTTTGAGCGTGATACGGTTCGAGCGGAAGGTATCCGTTTCGATGACATCGGCGCCCACGTCCAGGTAGGAGCGGTGGACACGTTCGACAACATCGGGGCGAGTGATGACGAGATAGTCGTTGCACCCCTCATACGTAGCACCACCAAAATCCTGGGCGGTCAAGTTCATTTTTTGCAGCGAAGTGCCCATAGCACCGTCGTACACAAGCACACGGGTTCGCAGTGCATCCAGATAGCGTTGGGCGCGATTTTGCGTCATAGCCCCCCCTTTCTTTTTATGGCACCTCTTGAAAATCAAGTGCGAACATTGTAGAGTGGCAAAACGAAAAGAAAAATGCCACGGCGTTGCCACCGTGGCATTTTTCCGTGCGCCTTGTCCCCCGCAAAAAGGCACGCCCCCTCGTGCCTTCTGGTTTGTCAATCCAAGAGCCCATCCATGACTTCGATGAGCATTTCGCCTTTTTCCAGGTTGATCTCCTTGACCACCTGGCGAATGGCAGGAATCAACACCTCGTCATACCGTTCACCACGCACCACATAGACATCGTTGGCACCGTTGGTGAACATCACATCAACCACGCGCCCCAGCTCTTCCCCTTCGGTTGTGATGGCACGCAAGCCAATGAGTTGGTGCACGTAGTACTCGTCTTCGCCCAGCGGCGGTGCCCACTCACGTGGGATGACCACATACTCACCGCGCAGGGCTTCGGCGTCGTTGCGGGTGGTGACGCCTTCCAGCATGAACAACAACATGCCTTTGTGCAAGCGCACCCCTTTCACGGCATACGGTTGTGGCGTCTGTCGCCCCAGGTAGACCTGTTCGAGGTCGAAGACAAATTCGATATCGTCTGTCAGAATACGAACTTTGACTTCGCCACGTATGCCGTGAGGTGCGACGATTCGCCCCAATGTCAGAAAATCATCCGCCATGGCTTAGCGAATGTCCACATCCACAAAGAGCCCACGTTTTTGTGCCACTACATGCACCACGTTGCGGATCGCTTCAGCGACGCGCCCCTGGCGGCCAATCACACGCCCCATGTCGTCGGGCGCGACCGAGAGCGTGATACGCACGCGGCGACCACGTTTTTCGCTGGTGACGCGCACGTCTTCGGGATGGTCTACCAGATTTTTGGCGATGAATTCGACCAGTTCTTCCATGCCGATATCCGCATCAGGCATTGACTTCTGTTTCCGTAGGGAACAGTTCTTCCAATGGTGTCCCTTCGCGGTAGCGCTTCAACGCTTCGTAGATCCCATCTTTCTTGAACCAGCGATCGACCGCTTCGGACGGTTGCGCCCCCTGGCTCAACCAGTAGACGGCGCGCGCCTTATCGTACTTGACCGTTTCGGGTTCGCTTAGCGGGTTGTAGTAGCCAAGCGTTTCGATGAAGCGGCCGTCGCGCGGCGAACGCTGGTCGGCCACCACAATGCGATAACTCGGTTGGTTTCGGGCGCCCATGCGGCGCAGACGAATGCGTACCATAACCGCTTCTTGCTCCTTTTTGGCTCTCTCGCGTGTTTCGACACGTGGCTTTTCGACAATTCGACACAAACAAGCCCGCCCGAAGGCGAGCCTCGCAATTGGGCATTATATCGAAAAGCGCCGTTTGGGGCAAATAGCCTTGCCTCTATGCGCACCACGTCTTCACCACGTTCACCACGGCGGCCAGCGCGTCGTCGCGCACTTGGGTTGGAATGACGCAGGATGGCGCCAAGCAGCGCTCACCATCGGCGCCGATAGTGCCAATACCATCTTCCCCTCGATGAGACCATGCCCTTATAAATGCGATTGTAGTAGGAGGCTGTCGAATTATTGCTCCACGCATATGAACTTGATACAATGCATGCCATACTCATACCACCGAAGTGGCTCGGATCAAGTCAATCTTCACCGAATGCGGCATCGCCTCCCAATCCGACGTGCCCATCGCCGAGCAGGAACCCAACGCGCAAGGTGCTGGGACATCGTCTTCGATGCCCTTGGTTTGACCGAGAAGGAACGCAAAGAGATCTACCGCGTCTGCCATCTGACCTGGGAGCGTATCAACAAAACAAGGAGCGTATAACCATGCCATACGACCCTGAAAAACACCATCGGCGCAGCATTCGCCTGAAGGGGTACGATTACGCCCAACCCGGGGCGTATTTCGTCACCATTTGTACCCAACACCGGGCCTGTTTGTTCGGCGCGGTGGTGGGTGGGGAAATGCGGGTGAACGACGCCGGACGGATGGTGCAACGGTGGTGGGACGAATTGAATCGCAAATTCCCCACCGTCCAAACCGATGCATTCGTGGTCATGCCCAACCACATTCACGGCATCATCATCATCCACCCGGCAGATACCCACCCCAATGACACGCGGGACGCCCACGCTGGCAAACGGGGCGTACACAGGGGCGCATACATAGGTGCGCCCCTACCGAAAATCGTTCAATGGTTCAAAACGATGACCACAAATGAATATATTCGCCACGTAAAAAACGATGGTTGGCCCCCATTCCACAAACGCCTGTGGCAACGAAATTATTACGAACATATCATCCGGAACGAACAATCCCTGAATCGCATCCGCCGCTATATCGTGGAAAACCCTTTACGGTGGTATCTGGACAGGGAAAATCCAATCTGAACCGGTAAGATCTCGGCAGGCGTCTCAACCGGGCCGGTGCGGTCATCAACCACGATATCCCCTGGAATCCCACACGGGGTATCCAGCGCTTGGGGCGCATCAACCGCATCGGGCGCAAAGTCTTCGATGAATACGCAATTGAGATTGTCCCAACAGTTCGATAGGCTTTTCTAAGCGCACCACGTCTTCACCACATCCACCACGGCGGCCAGCGCGTCGTCGCGCACTTGGGTTGGAATGACGCAGGATGGCGCCAAGATGTGTCGATGGCCGCGTGTGGTGTCCAGGGCGGCGCGGGCGTGGGCAGCAACCACGCTGGCGGGTTCCAGGAAGATGCGCCGATCCAACCCCGTAACGAAAGCGCGATCGGTTTGCTGGCGGGCTTCTGTAAGCGATGGCGCTGTTTCGTGATTGTGCCATGAGATACCTTGCACAGGATACGTGGTGGCCAGATCGAAAAAGATGTTGGTTCCGTGCAGATGGAGCACACGGATTGTATCGGCGTGGCAGGCGTCGAGGACGATGCGATCGAATGGTTCGCCAAACGTCGCGTATGTCTCGCGTGGCAGCATGGTGCTGCTAGCCAGTTGGGTAGCAAAGAAGACGCCATCTGCCCCATGCGCAAGGCAGGCTTCGGTGTAGCGTGCCATGGTTTCGGCAATGGTGCGTAACCCGGCTTGAACGGCGTCGGGAGCGTGGGCCAGGTGCTCGAACAGAAAGTCCCCCACCATTTTGTAGGCGATCGTCAGTGGACTGAAAATCGTCATCAGAATGGGAATGTCGGGCGGCAAACCGCCACGCACCAGTTGCAGGCCGCGCAATTCGCGCCCCAGCGCGCCCTGCTGCACATCGAGCGGGGGAAGATCGTGCCAGCCATCGGGACTGGTAAAAGCGGGCCGAATGCGTTCAGGCGCGCGGTGTGGGTCGTCGAAACGGCGAATAGGGGGCCCCCAATCCTCGACGGCATACATGCCGGTAGGGGTATGCTTCACGATATCCACTTCCCAGCGGATCGCAAACTCGATCGTGGCGGCCGCCAACCCTTCGGGCGTGGCATCTTCATCGTGGAAATGGCGCCACAGGCTGAAAGCAGGTCGGTCGGTCGGTTCGCCTTGCAGGGCTGCCCAAACACGTTCACGCGCGTTCATGCTGGTTCACCTCGTGTGGGGGACGTTGGGCGGCTTCGCGCAAGGTTTTGGGAAAGCGCTGGACGCGCCCTTGTGGATCGACACAGATGTGCGCCGTGTATCCCTCGGCGCACACGCGCCCATTTTCGCCATGTACTTCGTACGCAAACACGATTTTGCGCGACTTGAATTCGCGAATCCACGTGCGTACCGTGACGATCTCGTCGTAGCGAGCAGGGGCAACATAGCGGGCATAGCACTCCGTCACAGGCAGGACGAGGCCTTCGCGTTCCATGCGGCTATATGGGATGTTGTACGCGCGAAGAAAATCGCTGCGCCCTTCCTCGAACCAGACGATATAGGCTGTGTGATGGACGATTCCCATCTGGTCGGTTTCGGCGTATCGGACGCGGAAGGAGGTTTCGTGCACATAGATAGGCATCGGTGTCCTCCATCTGTTGTTTAGAGGATGAGCGAAAAAACGGCGAGCCAGAAGAGTACCTGAATCACCACGGTGCCGCCCCACAGCAGATACGCAGCAAAATCATCCACCCAGCGCTGAACGATGACGCCCCCAACACCATTTCCCAGCAGCAACATGAGCGCAATCAGCGGAAGCACGAAGATCTGCCCCCGCGGCTCGATGCGGTCGGGTTGCCCAAAAGCGTCGAAGTGTAGGGGGATGGAAGGTGGGAGGCGAAAATAGCCCACAATGGTTGTCACCCACAGGAAAAGGTGAATGACGCCAGCCAGCCCAATGGTGTAGAACGCTGGGCGGTTTGCGGTAAAGGCATGCCATGCTTGTTGCAGACGGGGTGGCACTCTGCGTTTGTGCGTGAGAGATGGCGTGTTCATCGTTTCTCAGATGCGTTTTTCGACTTGCTGTGGTGGCGATTATACTGTGAAATGCAAAAGCCCAAAGCAGGGCAATTTGCTCGAAGCCCAGACTTGCGACATTGTATGGCCGTCAACCCAATCGAACTCATCGAGGGAGTGTCAACCATGAAAATCCGAGTCAAAGTCGATCGTTCCGCTTGTATTGGGGCAGCCGAATGCACATTGATTGCCCCCCACATTTTCAGCCTCGATGCTGAAAACAAAGCAGTGGTCAACGAGGAAGCAGCTGCGCAAGCCGATGAATCTTTGTTGTGGGAAGTGGCCGATTCGTGCCCCGCGTTGGCGATCATCTTGTATGACGAAAACGGCGACCAAGTCTATCCGCAGTGAGCCATGATGGATAAGCGCACTCGTTTGGAAACCGTTGTGGCTGGTGAACGCCCTGATCGTTTGCCTGTGGCTTTCTGGCGCCATTTTCCTGTGGATGACCAACGTGCCGATACGCTGGCGGCGGCAACGTTGCATTTTCAGCAAACATGGGATTTCGATTTCGTGAAAGTTAGCCCGTCGAGCAACTATTGCACGTTCGATTGGGGCGTCGAAACACACTGGGAAGGCAACCAGGAAGGCACGCGTACCTATGTGCGACGGCGCATCCAGCGTCCCGAAGACTACGAAACGCTCGAAGTATTGGACGTGCGCAAGGGCATGTTGGGCGAACAATTGCGTGCCCTGGACATGATTGGGCGTTCACTTCCGCCCGATACACCCTTCATCGCTACCATTTTCAGCCCACTGACGGTCATCCGCTATTTGCGCGGCAATGAGTACATCGCCGACGTGCGCCAGTCCCCCGACCGTGTGCTCCATGCGCTGGATATGGTAACACGCGTGTACGAAGACTTCATCGAAGCCGCCCTGGCGACGGGGGCGGCGGGCATCTTCCTGGCGGTACAACCGGCCAGCTATCACCTGCTCAGTGAGGATGAGTACCGCCGTTTTGGCGAACCGTTCGACCGTCGCTTGCTCGCTGTTGCCTCGCATGGCTGGTTCAATGTGTTGCATGCGCATGGTGATGCCGTCATGTGGGATTTGTTGGCGACCTACCCGGTGCAGGCCATCAACTGGCACGACCGCCAGACACCGCCATCATTGGCCGAAGCCCGCACACGCTTTTCGGGGGCATTGGTGGGAGGCTTGCGCCAGTGGGAAACGCTTCTGCTGGGAACTGCCGAGCATGTGCGGGCCGAAGTGCAGGATGCCTACGACCAGGTGGATGGGCGCGGTTTGGTGATTGGCGCGGGCTGCGTGCTTCCCGTCACGACGCCTTTTGGCAACATCCGTGCGGCAGTGGAAACGTGCCGTACCACGTGACACGCCACGGTATCGTGCCCGCGGTATTGGTTGGCCCTCGGCGCCCGATGGATGAATTCCGTCGGGCGTTCTGCGTTTCGAGCAAGAAACGCATGCGCAATTGATTGACACGCGATAGTCGCTTTCGTATACTCGCAAATGTCCCTGCTAGCAGATTCGCAACCGTAGAAAGGGGGTGAGAGCGCCAGAAGTGTGCGTGCCCGTTGTCACACCGTCGTGACGTCGTGCCCGTCGTTCACAGTGCCGAATCAAGCAGATGGAGGAGAAACGCCATGAACAGTCGGAAACGCTTGTCCCTCTTGTCCCTCTTGTCCCTCTTCATCGTCCTGATGGCACTCGCTGCCTGTGGTGGCGGCCAGAGTGGTGAAGAAAGTACTGGCGAAAGCGGTGGCGAACAGGCCGCAACCACAGAAGGCAAAGTCGTGCGTGTCTACACGTCCTGGCCGCTACAAGGTCCCATGCTGCCCGAAGGGCAATCCATGAAGCGTGCCGCCGATTTGGCATTGAAGCATTACCTCGATGCCAATGGTGGCAAGGGCCCTGGCGGTTACACCGTTGAAATCGTCAACCTCGATGACGCGTCGCCGACGACCGGTTCGTGGGATGGCACGATCGAAGCCGAAAACGCCCAAAAGTGCGTCAATGACCCGCTCTGTATGGTCTACTTCGCAACCTACAACTCGGGTGCGGCCAAAGTCTCCATCCCCATCACCAACAAAGCTGGCATTGCGCAGATTACCCCCGCCAACACCTACCCCGGCTTGACGAAACCGTGGGCGGAAGGCGAACCTGACATCTACTACCCGGCTGGGAACCGCCCGACCTACTTCCGCACGAACGCTACTGACGACTTGCAAGGCTATTCGGCTGCTTCGTGGGCGAAGTGCCTCGGCTTCAAGAAAGTGTACATCCTCGACGACCGCCAGCTCTACGGGAAAGGTGTGGCCGATGCCTTCGAGCAACAGGCCAAGAAAGTTGGTCTTGAAATCGTGGGGCGCGATGGCGTCGAGTCCACCGATATCGACTTCCGTGCGTTGCTTGCCAAGGTGAAAGATGCGCAACCCGACCTCGTCTACGGTGGCTTCGTGATCGACTCTGGTGGCCCGCAAATCATCCAGCAGATGGCGACGTTGGGGCTCTTCGATCAGGGCGTCAAGTTCATGGGCCCGGATGGTTTGGTGAACCCCGCGTTGGCTGAGCAGGCGGGCGGTGCGCAAGTGGTGGATGGCAACGTTTTGCTCACCTTCCCTGGTTTGGCACCCAACTTGCTGGAAACCGAATCCGGGAAGAAGTTCTTCAACGATTTCATCGCCGAGTATGGCGAAGAGCCAAGCCCCTGGTCCACGTATGCGTATCAGGCGATGCAAGTCATTCTCGACAGCATCGAACGCGCAGCGGCAGGTGGCGAAGTGACCCGCGCCACGGTGCTGGATGCCATGCGCAACACCAAGGACTTCGAGGGCATCACCGGCGTCTTCTCGTTCGACGAAAACGGTGATACAACACTGGTGCAGATGGCTTCGTACTCCGTCGAAAACGGCGAATTCAAGTTCGAAGGTGCCATCAGCCCTGAAATGGCCGATTCGTGTCCATGATGTCCACAGCGGGTGTGGGGCGCTCTGCGGAGCGCCCACACCCTTTTTTCACGTTGGGGGATCGCATCGAGGGGGTTGGAAGAACACCATGAACGTCGAACTGCTTGTGAACCAACTGGTCATTGGCATTACGATTGGCTCCTATCTGGCGCTGATCGCGCTGGGGTACACAATGGTTTACGGTATTCTGGAGCTCATCAACTTTGCCCACGGCGACATCTTCGCTTTTGGGTTCCTCTTCTCGCTCACTGTGCTGCAATTTTTGAACCTCGAATATCCGCTTTCGGTGCCTCAAATCATCTCCATTTTGGGGCCCGTTATGGTGTTGACCATGCTCGCCGCGGGGCTATTGAACGTCTTCATCGACCGCGTGGCCTATCGCCCCTTGCGCAATGCGCCCCGCCTTGCGCCGCTGATTACCGCTGTTGGGGCGTCTTTCGCGTTGGAAAACCTCTTTGCCATTTGGAAGGGGCCCAGCCAAATTTTCTATCCGCCCTATGTGCCGCGTGTGGATATTTTGCGCGAGTGGTTGGGGATCGACACGATCATTGGCTTTTCGACAACCGACCTGATGTTGTTGATCGTGACGATTCCGTTGATGATCTTGCTTTCGGTCTTCGTTCGGCGTACCAAATTGGGCAAGGCGATGCGTGCGACCGCCCAAGACCGCGAAGCCGCCGCCATGATGGGCATCAATGTCGAGCGTGTCATCATGAGCACCTTCTTCATCGGTGGCGCCCTTGCTGGTGCCGCCGGGATGGTCTTTGGCCTCTATCTCAACACTGGGCGCTACCTGATGGGCTTCGAGGCTGGCTTGATGGCATTTACAGCCGCCGTGCTGGGTGGTATTGGCAACATCGCCGGTGCCGTGCTGGGGGGGTACTTCATCGGTATCTTCAAGGCGCTGAGCGACCTCTACTTGCCTTCGGAATGGACGCGCGCCGTGGTCTTTGCCATTTTGGTTCTCGTGCTTGTGTTCCGGCCGGCCGGCTTGTTAGGACAGGCCACACAGGAAAAAGTGTAAGCCGTTGGAATGGTGAACAGCGACGCAGAGTATGTGTGGGGGACCTATGGTGCAGAAACTCTTGGCATTCCTTCCAGAAGACCGACGACAACGCCAGGTGCTGCTTGGCGCTGTGGGCATCATCATCTTTTTGACCTACCCATTCATCGACCGAGCCTTGGGGCTGGAATTGCTGGGCTCACTCGTGGCGGGGCTCATCTTCGTCATTTTGGCGCTTGGACTCAACATTGTGGTTGGGTTTGCAGGCTTGCTCGACCTGGGGTACGCCGCCTTCTTCGCCATTGGGGCGTACACCATGGGCATCTTCACCTGGCCCAACCTGGGGCTGGAATGGTCGTTCTGGGTGGTGATTTGGATTTGCGCGGTGGTGGCCGCGATTTGCGGCATGATCATCGGCGCCCCCACCTTGCGCTTGCGGGGCGACTATCTCGCTATCGTCACGCTGGCGTTTGGGGAAATCGTCCCCACCGTGATTCGCAACCTCGATGACCTGACCATTCGCATTCCGTTTACCAGCATCTACCTCGTCAAAGATCTCAACTTGACCAACGGGCCACAAGGGCTGAACCCAGTTGGTCGCCCGAGTCTCTTCGGCTTTGAATTCGGCTTCGACCCGCTGCACTGGTGGTATCTCGTTGTCATTCTCGGTGTATTCGTCATCATTGCCGAGCGGCGGCTCGAAAATTCGCGCCTGGGGCGAGCATGGATGGCGATCCGCGAAGACGAAATCGCCGCCGACGCCATGGGGGTGGACCCCATTCGCACCAAGCTGCTGGCATTTGCGCTGGGCGCATCGTTTTCGGGGTTTGCGGGTGCCATTTACGCCTCCATGATTCAGGCCATTTTCCCCGAACTCTTTCGCTTCCAGGTCTCCATTTTCCTGCTCATCATCGTCATTCTGAGCGGAATGGGGAACGTGTATGGTGTGCTGGTCGGGGGCTTGCTCCTCACGATCCTCGACCGTGTGTTGATCGCGATTTGGATTCCACAGTGGCAGGCATCGCTTGCCAAGGCGCTCGGCTGGTCGTGGCTCACGGCGATCGACCTGCGTGAATGGCGTTGGGTGCTTTTTGGTGTCGGCTTGATTCTCATCATGGTCTGGCGCCCCGAAGGATTGTTCCCCTCGGCGGCACGCAAAGCCGAGCTACACGAACACGAATGGGAAGAAATGGGCGCTGAGGCCTGAGAGTGGGCGTCGCGCAAAGAGGAGAGGCAACAATGGCGCTTTTGGAAGCACGAGGCATCACGAAACGGTTTGGCGGATTGACCGCTGTGGACAGTGTAGACTTCGAGATGGAACCTGGCATGATTGCCAGCGTGATCGGCCCGAACGGCGCTGGCAAAACCACCTTCTTCAACATGATTACTGGGTTTTACCGCCCCACCGAAGGGCGTATCTTCTTCGATGGCAAGGATATCACGGGCAAGCGCCCCAATCAGGTGACGGCGATGGGGATTGCCCGAACGTTTCAAAACATTCGCCTGTTTGCCAACATGTCCGCGCTCGACAATGTGCTGGTGGGCATGAACTGTCGCATGCATCAAACCTGGTACCACGCGATTCTGCGCCTGCCATCCATGGTGCAAGAAGAGAAGCGGGCGCACCGCAAGGCCATGCAATTGCTCGAATACGTGGGGTTGCTCGACCGTGCGAACGAAGCCGCACGCAACCTGCCCTACGGCGACCAGCGTCGCCTGGAAATTGCACGTGCACTCGCCACCGAGCCCAAATTGCTTCTGCTGGACGAACCAACCGCGGGGATGAACCCCAACGAGACGTTGCAGATGACTCGCTTCATCCAACAATTGCGCGATGATTTGGGGCTGAGCATTTTGCTCATCGAGCACGACATGAAGGTCGTGATGGGCATTTCCGACCGCGTAACGGTGCTGGATTACGGCAAGAAAATTGCCGAAGGGACACCCCGTGACATTCAACGCAACCCGCGCGTGATCGAAGCCTACTTAGGACGGCGCGCCGCAGAAGCCTTTGCGCAGGCGCACGCGGACGAAGAGGGCGAAGGCTAAGGAGGCAACATGGCACACAATGGCACTCGCGAGCATATGCTCGAATTGCGCAATGTGCATTCCTACTACGGCGCGATTCACGCGCTGAAAGGTATTTCGCTCACGGTCGATCGTGGCGAAATCGTCACGCTCATTGGCTCGAATGGTGCAGGCAAAACGACCACCATTCGCACCATCAGCGGCATTTTGCATCCACGCGAAGGGCAGGTCATTCTCGAAGGGCGTGATATTTCACGCACGCCTGCGTACGACATTGTGAAGTTGGGCGTGGCGCAGTCGCCCGAGGGACGGCGTATTTTTCCCCGCCTCACAGTGCTCGAAAACCTAGAAATGGGAGCCTACACACGCAACGATCCCCAAGGGATTGCCGAGGATTTGGAGCGCGTTTTCGAGCTGTTCCCGCGCTTGAAAGAGCGCCGCAATCAGCAGGGGGGCACGCTTTCTGGGGGGGAACAGCAGATGCTCGCTATTGGGCGAGCACTCATGGCGCGCCCCAAATTGTTGTTGCTCGACGAGCCGAGTATGGGGTTGGCGCCTGTGCTCGTCGAAACGATTTTCGAGACGATTGTGGAAATCAACGAGCAGGGCACAACGATTTTGCTGGTCGAGCAGAATGCGCTCATGGCGCTGGAAGTGGCGCATCGCGGCTATGTGCTGCAAACTGGGCAGATCGTACTGGAAGGCGCTGCCAAGGATTTGGCGGCAAGCGAAATGGTGCGCAAAGCCTACTTGGGCGAGGAGTAACGATCGCCAAAATTGCCAGACGTGTCACTTGCCCTATACTTCGCATCGCAACGGTGCAGTCCGCCCACCGACGGGCTGCACCGTTTTTCGTTGTCAACATGCAAAGGAGGTTCGTATGCCCCGAAAAACATACTCCAAGACCGGTGCGAAATGCCGCGTGACGTTCGAAGTCCCTGCTGATGCTGCCGCGTCGCATGCCGTCTTGCTTGCCGATTTCAACGACTGGCAACCAGTGGCCTTGATACGCCGCAAAGATGGTCGTTTTTCGACCACTGTCTCGTTGGAGAGCGGGCGTGTGTATGAGTATCGTTTTTTGCTCGATGGTGAACGCTGGTACGACGACCCCACCGCGGACGATTTTGTGCCCAACACCTTTGGTTCGCAAAACGCGGTGGTGCGTCTCTAACCTATTCTCCCATCGCATCGTCGAAGCCGCCTGCGGGCGGCTTTTTTGTGTTTACGCACTCTTGCATATGCTCAACTGACTTACAAACACACATCGAGGCACCCATGCAAGCCGAAATTCGCCATTGCCCAAACTGCAACTTGCGCTATCCCTGGCACGAACGCCAACCACACCGCGAAACATGCCCGCGGTGTGGCGCGGCAACCGCATGCTTGGCCGCGTGGAATACTACTCCCCACACACCGCCGCCAACCGAGCCGCTTCCCCCGCGGCGCGTGGCACTCGTGCTCGACAACCTGCGCTCAGCGTGGAACGTGGGGGCGCTCTTTCGTACCGCCGATGGGCTGGGCGTCGCGCATCTCTACCTGTGCGGTATCACCCCCACGCCCAAACAGGCCAACGTGCGCAAAACCGCACTCGGAGCAGAAACGAGCGTCGCTTGGACGTATGCCCCCAACACGGCGAAGGTGTTGCAGGCGTTGCGGCAAGAGGAGTGGGTCATTTGGGCGCTCGAACAACCCCCTACAGCCTGCTCTCTGCGTGGCTTGACACCACCCGACAAACCCCTGGCGCTCGTGGTGGGCAATGAGGTCAGCGGTGTAGGGCCCGACCTGTTTCCGTTGTGTGATCAGGTGGTCTATGTTCCCATGCAGGGTATCAAGCGCTCGCTCAACGTCGAAGTCGCAGCGGCGATTGCCCTCTGGCATGTGCTGGGTATGATGTGAATGGACCAAATACACCCCCTGGGTGTGAGGGGAGAACAACCGATGAAGGAGCAAAGTGGACAATGCGACTGATCGAACGATGGCCCTTTGTGTTGTTCGTATTGATTGCTTTGTTGATTGTAGCGTGCCGTGTGCCAACGAGCACACCCCAGGACCCCGTCTTGGCGCAAAATGGGACTGGGCATCCGCTTGTCGGCACGAAGGTGCCCGCGACAACCGTCTACACGCTCGACGGTGAGGCCGTGATGCTCGATACGCTGGGGGCAGGGAAGCCTCGTCTCATCAACTTTTGGGCGACATGGTGTCCACCCTGCAAGAAGGAGATGCCCGAATTACAAGCCCTGTACGAAGAGGGACTGCTGGTGATAGGCATCGACGTGGAGGAAGGGCCAGCAGTCGTAGAGCAATTTTTGCGTACATTCGAGCCGCCCATTACCTACCCGACCTACATCAGCAAGGATGCCAGTGTGGAAAAAGCCTATCGTCTGTTGGGCTTGCCGACTTCGTGGCTGGTCGATACGGATGGTACGATTCGCATGGTCTGGACGGGGCAGATTACCAGGGAGATGATCGAAGAACAATTGTCGCGCATACGCTAAAGCTAGCCAAGCGCCAATGCGATTCTAATACGCGGCGGCTACACTCCCCGTCATGGATACTGGAAGAGAGTATAAGGAGGAGCATGATGGCCCTATTCGATGCACCTATTCATGCCAACGATATGACATACGAACGTGCGGTGTACCAGTCGGGAGTGCCGGCTGTCGCAGTGTTTTGGAGGCGTGATTGTCCGCCATGCGAGCAACTCGATCTTCTGCTCGACCGGCTGGCGCGGGACTATGCGGGCAAGTTGCTCGTGGTCAAACTGAATGTGGAAGATGCCCCCAAGGCCGCGCAGCGTGAGCAGGTACGTCATGTGCCGACGCTCTTGTTGGTCAAGGATGGACGTGTCGTCCAGCGTGGGGACGGGGCGCCTTCTGAACCCACTTTGCGTGAATGGGTGGCCTACCTTGTGGGTGAGCGGACAACGGTCCCAACACAAGCGTTGCATGGTGCCAGTGTGCCTCTGCGCCCAACAGCGCAGCAGGCCCAGCCGCCACGGCAACCACGTTCGCGTCCTCGATCCCAAACGGGTGCGGGGAATGGCAAGCCCGTCACGCTCACCGATGCGACGTTTGGCGAGTTCGTCTCGTCGGGGGTGGCGCTGGTGGACTTCTGGGCGGAGTGGTGTGGCCCATGCCACATGATTGCACCCGCCATCGAAACCCTGGCGCGGGAATATGCCGGACGTGTCAAAGTGGGCAAACTGAACGTGGATGAAAACCCGCGCACACCCATGCAGTTCCAAATCCGCGGGATCCCGACGCTCATCATCTTCCGCAATGGGCGGCCGGTCGATCGGATTGTGGGTGTGCAGTCGTTGCCTGCGTTGCGCCAGCGGCTCGATGCCGTGCTTGCCGGGGTGCGCTGATGGGGATGTTCGAGCAGTTGGGGCCGCTGTACGATTGGTTTCTCGCGCCAGTAGAGGCGTGGCGATTGCGGGCTTGGCGTCGCCAGTTGGTGAGCGACTTGCATGGGCGTGTGCTCGATGTGGGGGTTGGGACGGGCTTGAACCTGCCGCACTACCCACCGAAGACCGACGTCGTGGCGCTCGATGTGACCTGGGAGATGCTGCGCTACGCCATCCCGCGCCGCCGCACCAATCATCGGTTGGTGCAGGGCGATGTACAAGCGCTCCCTTTCCCCGATGCGGTATTCGATGCAGTGGTTGGGGCGCTGGTCTTTTGCTCTGTGCCCGATCCCATGCAAGGCCTGCACGAGGTACGGCGTGTGCTGAAACCAGGAGGGCGTTTGCGTCTGCTCGAACATGTGCGTGGCACACATCCACTGGCACGTGCCTTGACCGACTGGCTCGAACCTGCCTGGTACGGGATGAATGGGAGTTGCCATCTCAATCGCGAGACGGTGGTATTGGTGCAGCAGGCAGGGTTCGAGATAGTGAAACAGCATACGTTTGCGGGGTCGCTCGTGGTGTGGCTAGAAGCACGCTCACGTTGACTCCTGCTCGGAGAGCAAATGAACACGGCTGGGAAGTTGCTCCCAGCCGTGTTGTGTTGAGCGGATTATCGGCGTGATGGCCATTTGCGAAGACCCCACAGGGCCAAGGTCATGCCCCCAAGAAGCGTAGCAATTGCCGGCGCAAATGGTGTACGTTGTGTCGATGGTGCTGCTGCAAATGCCGTCAGTTGGATGGCGGTGGGACCACCACTGCCGGCAGCGCAACCGCCACTGCCTGGGGCGAATGCCACTGTGGCCCCAACCCAGCTCAGATGTTCGCGCAATCCATCACCAGGACCATTGTCCCCTACGATCAAGAGCACC
Organism: Ardenticatena sp.; assembly: GCA_015487975.1. Taxonomy (GTDB): domain Bacteria; phylum Chloroflexota; class Anaerolineae; order Ardenticatenales; family Ardenticatenaceae; genus Ardenticatena. The sequence continues at coordinate 37,327 of WFOS01000064.1, read as the reverse complement.
CAATCGAATGTCGTCCCGCTCGCTGCGTGCAAGCCTATCCAACGAGTGGTTTTGTTGCCACAGCCTGCCGCCCCTGTATCACAGATGCTCTGATCGGTCGTGCTCGTGGGAATGGTCACCGTGTACACCGTATCACCGGTCACCTTGTAGCGCAACAAGGCGGGTGTCCCCCCTCCATCCGTGCGTGTTTCCAAATCGCCGACGAAGAGCCCGAATGCTGAAACAGGGGTCTGGAACTCGAAGAGCACGGCATTGCGGCTAGTGGCGCTGCCGCTGTTTTCGTTCCAGTATTCCCAATTCGTTCCATTGTTCACACGATACCACCCGCGTGTCCCACCGTCACCACCGGGATCAGGATCGGGCATAGGAGCGGTGTCTTGCAGCGATTTGCCAAGAGAAGTGCCGATGAGCACATCTCCACCAAGGTCACCAAGATGGTTGGGATCACTCAGGTTCGTCATATCACGGTTGGAGATCGTGGTTGCGATGGGACCGATCGACCCGTCGATTGGATTGTTGGCTGGATTGCCGTTGTTTGTGAAGTATCCGTCTGCCAAAATCGACGTGAGTTGGTAGATGCACGTATAGCCAGCATTCTGGATGGTCGTGAACCATTGATCGTTGAGTGCAGCGGCGTTGCTTCGTCCGGTATGATTGTTCCCACTCACTTCGTCGGTGATGGTAACGGTAACGCCCCCTTGGGCACGCGCGGATGGAAAGGAAAGCGGAAACAAGAGCGTCAAAACAGGAAGACCCAAGACGAAAAGCAGGCGAACAGCGTGCATGCACCCCCCCCCCCTTGTACACATGATGATCTGCACACCTGACGTTTCCTCGAAGAGGTACATACAAGTATATCCAGCCGAGCGTACCTGGTCAAAAATTGCAAACCAAAGAGGGCGGGGCAATCTGAGCGCGAGCTACGTCAGGAGCGTTGCTAACGTCCGAATCAGCAGATCGTTTTCGTCGGGTGTTCCCAGACTGATACGCAGATGCCCGTCGAGCGAGGGGTATGTGCTCACGTCGCGAATGAGAATACCCGCCAGATCGAGCAGTCCCATGAAAACGGCTTCCACAGGCTGATCGAAGCGTGCCAGCACGAAATTGGCTGCGCTGGGATAGGCATGCACGCCAGGCAACGCATTGAGTGCCGAAATGAGCCGCGCGCGCTCGGCTTTCAACTGTTCGATGAGTGGGGCGAAGTGGCTCTGAAAGTGCTCGATGGCAACCAGCGCCGCCGTTTCGCTGAACAGATTGAGCGAGTAGGGCAGTTGGGCTTTGTGGAGCTCGTGTGCCAGGTGGGCGTTGGTGATGGCATACCCGACACGCAACCCGCCCATCGCCATGGCTTTGCTGAATGTGCGCAGCAGAACGACGTTGTCGTAGCGTTCGAGAAGATACGTGAAATCTTGCTCGGTGAATTCGTGGTAGGCTTCGTCGATGAGAACGAGGGCGCCACTTTCGGCAACGATGCGTTCGACATCGGCAGGGGCGTATGCTGTGCCCGTGGGATTGTTGGGCGTGCAGAGGACGACCACCCGCGCCTGGTGTTGCTGTGCCGTTTCGATGACGGCTTCGGCCGGCAGCGCAAAATTCGTCGCTGGCAGCATGGGAATCTCGTGAATGTGCGCACCAAAGATGTGTGCTAGCAGCTTGTAGACGCTGAACGTGGGCACGGGAATGACCACCTGATCGTTTGGGCGCACTGTCGCAGCCAATGTGACATAAATCAACTCGTTCGAGCCGTTGCCCACCAGCACCATCTCACGGTTGACCCCGCTGTGGGCAGCAAGGGCTTCGCGCAATTCGTCGAGGGTGAAGGATGGGTACCGTGCCCAGTCGGCTTGGGCAACACGCTCGAGTACGATGGCTTTGAGGTCTTCGGGATAGCCGAACGGATTTTCGTTCTGGTTCATCTTGTGGCGATAGGCGTATGGTTTGAGCGTGTATGCTTGCATCGCCAGGATGTCGGGTTTGATGAAGCGGTGCATGGTGTGCGCCTCTTTCAGGTTGGTTGTTGTCATCGAGCATCTTGGTGAGGGTGTGCCACAGGTTGGAGCGAGTGTCAAATAGGGGCGAGGGCCGCCAAAAAGCGGCCTGGTGGGTTCCATACCCACCAGGCCGCTGTCGGAAGCGGGGCGGCGTGGCTGTTTAGGCGCTTGTGTCGCGCATATGGCGGAGCCGCAAGCCATTGGCGGTGACGAGCAGGCTGGCACCGTTGTCGGCGAGGACGGCGAGCCAGAGGGTCGTCCAGCCAGGGATGGCGAGCAGCATGAAGAGCACTTTGATGCCGATGCTGAAGGCAATGTTGACGGCGATGATACGACGTGCGGCGCGCCCCAGCCGCAAGGCATACGCGACCTTGCGCAAATCGTCGCTCATCAGCGCCACATCGGCCGTTTCGAGTGCCTGGTCGGTGCCGGCGGCGCCCATGGCAATCCCGACATCGGCGGCAGCGAGCGCTGGGGCGTCGTTGATCCCATCCCCTACCATGGCCACGGCGCCATACGCCTGTTGCAATTCGATGACGGCGCCTGATTTGTCTTCGGGAAGGAGCCCCGCACGTACATCGTCGATACCGACTTGTGCCGCCACAGCGCGTGCCGTCGTTTCGTTGTCGCCGGTGAGCAGGACCACACGCTCGATCCCCAAGCGGTGCAGCGCGGCAACGGTTTCACGTGCTTCGGGGCGAATCGTATCGGCTACGGCGATGATTCCCAGCAAGCGCTCGCCACGAGCAACCAGCATGGTCGTTTTGGCTTCGTTTTCCAATGCACGCAGACGTTCTTCCACGTCATTGGGAAGTTGCTCGAACAGTTCGCGTGTACCGATGCGGACCTGCTCGCCCTCGACGACGCCCATGATCCCTCGCCCAGTGAGCGAGCGCACATCTTGCGCACGTGGGTAGTCGATTCCTTCTGCCTCGGCAGCCGCAACGACGGCGCGGGCAAGGGGGTGTTCGCTCTGCGCTTCCACGGCAGCCGCAGTACGGAGCAACGTTTCACGGTCGCCCATCAGTGGAACGACGTCGGTCACGCTTGGTTCGCCTTTGGTGAGGGTACCGGTTTTGTCCAGAGCGACGACGCGCACGCTGCCCAGTGCTTCGAGTGGCAATCCACCTTTGATGAGCAGCCCATTGCGTGCAGCCCCACTAATGGCACTCAGCACGCTCACCGGGGTACTGATGACCAAGGCGCACGGGCACGCAATCACGAGCAAGACCAGCGCGCGCAAGATTGCCTCGCGTGGGGGCAGCCCGAACGCCAGCAAGGCGAACGCCAAGATGATCGAGCCGACGACCACGGCGGGCGTGTAGCGTGCAGCAAAGCGATCTACCAGGCGCTCGCTGGCAGCTTTTCGGGTTTGCGCCTCTTGTACGAGGGCGACGATACGCGCAATCGTGCTCTGGTCGGCGGGGCGTGTGATACGCACTTCGAGCACGCCTTCACCATTGATGGTACCCGAAAAGAGGGGATCGCCTACGGTTTTGAGCACCGGCATGCTTTCGCCCGTCACCGGCGCTTGATTGACGGATGATTCTCCGTCGACGACCACACCATCCGCCGGAATGCGCTCGCCTGGGCGTACCAAAATCGTATCACCCACGCGGAGCTCGCTTGCGGGAACCGTCTCGGTACGCCCGTCGGGAAGGAGACGGTTGGCGGTGTCGGGGACCAATTCCATCAGGCTGCGCACAGAGCGGCGTGCGCGTTCCATGGCAAAATGCTCGAGCCATTCGCCAACGGCAAACAACACGACAACGGCAGCACCTTCACCCCATTCACCCAAGATAGCCGCGCCAATGGCAGCAATGGTCATTAGGGCATCGATGGTGAGCCGACGACTTCGCCGAAAGGCATTGATGCCGCGTCGGGCGATGGGCGCCCCAGCGATGAGCATGGCCAGACCGAAAGCGACCGCCCGCCACGGGTCCAGGTTGGTAAGGGAAAAGAGTATCCCTGCGCCGAAGGCAAGAAGGCCACCAAGGAGTGGCGCATGATGCCGCCAAGCCGATGATGTGGTTTCGGCTTCGTCTTCGTCACCTTCCGAAGTGGGTTGTTCTGCGATATGGCCGAGATCACGCAAGACCGTCTCGATCTCTTCCTCATCGACCGATGAGGTATCCCATTCCAGGAAGAGTTCGCCTGTTGCGACGGAAGCACGTGCTTGGACGACGCCAGACAGGCGGAGCAAACTTTCTTCCAATGTCTGGGCGCAGCTGCCACAATCGAGCCCGCCAACACGCAAACGCGCTTGGCGGTAGCGGCTTTGCACGTCGGCGCCGCGCAAACGTGCTGCACGCAAGAGGGTGTCGGCGTCGGTGACATCGGTGTCGTAATGCACACAAATGGTATGCAATTCGTCGCGATGGGCTTCGACAACCCCTTGCTCGTTGCGCAAGCTTTCCGTCAAGGTGTCGACACAATGCGCACATTCGGCATTGTTGGGGAGAATCTCGCGCGATGGAAGTTTGAGTTTTTCGACCATTGTCATTCTCCTTGTTCTGCGTGGATTTCTTGAACATGTTCGAGCCCCATTTGGAGCAGGGTTGCCACGTGATCGTCAGCAAGGCTGTAGTAGACGTGTCGTCCCTCACGCCGAGCGTTGACCAGCCGCATGGTGCGCAGCAACCGCAGCTGGTGCGAAACGGCGCTTTGGCTGGGGCCAACGATCTCGGCGAGTTCATGGACACAGCACTCGCCGTGCAACAAACAAGCAATCAGCCGCACCCGCGTTGGGTCGGCAAGGGCTTTGAAGAGCGCTGCTAGGTTGGTGGCGGTGGTTTCGTCGATGGTTGGGATTGTTTGAACCATCATTTTCACACTCCCAAAATGTGAACAAATGAGCAATCATTCATGCGTTTGGGATTATATCACAATGACGTATGTTGTCAAGTGCGGGGTCACCTGGCGATTGATCATGATATGCTGAGAACGTTCCTGTCTTTTTGGGAAAGCGTGCAAACAAAGGAAGGAGTTTTCTATGACGACAGCTCAAACCCCCGATTGGGTCAAGCATGCTGTCTTCTATCAGATTTTCCCCGACCGCTTTGCACGAAGTGAGCGCCTGCCCAAACCGGCACATGTCGAGCCGTGGGAGACACCGCCTACCGAACATGGCTACAAAGGGGGCGACCTGCTCGGTGTTGTGGAGCATCTGGATGACCTGTGTGATTTGGGGATTACGGCTCTCTATTTTTGCCCCATCTTTGCTTCGACGAGCAACCATCGCTACAACACGCATGATTACCTGCAGGTGGATCCCATGCTGGGGGGCAATACGGCGTTTCGCACATTGCTGGATGAAGCCCATCGCGCAGGCATTCGCATCGTCATCGATGGGGTTTTCAACCATACGGCACGTAGTTTCTTGCCATTCGCAGATATTTTGGAGAATGGCGAAGCCTCGCCGTATCGTGACTGGTATCGCATTTTGAAGTGGCCGCCAAATGCGTATGACACCAGCCACCCCCCCGACTACTGGGCATGGTGGAATTTGCATCACATGCCAACGCTCAACCACGACAACCCCGAAGTGCAGGCCTACATCTATCATGTTGCCCGCTACTGGATTGACGCAGGTGCTGATGGGTGGCGGCTCGATGTGCCATTTGAAATCAAGACACCGGGGTTCTGGCAGAGGTTTCGCCAGGTGGTGAAGGCAGCCAATCCAGAAGCGTATATCGTGGGCGAGGTTTGGACCGAAGCGCAGGAATGGTTGCAAGGCGACCAGTTCGATGCGGTGATGAATTACCTGTACGCTACATGGGGTATTCGCTACGCGATTGGCGAGCATGTGAACCATGATGCTGTGTTCGACCGCCGTCCCCCCGTGGACGAACCGATCACCGCAGGCGAATATGCCGACCGCATCGACGATCTTCTGGCGCTGTATCCGTGGGACATTCAGTGCGCCCAGCTGAACCTGCTCGATAGCCACGATACAGCCCGCTTGTTGACCGTGGCAGGGGGAGATGTGCGCCGTGTCAAACTGGCGGCACTTTTGCAATTCACTTTCCCCAATGCGCCTTGCATCTACTACGGCAGCGAAATTGGCATGGAAGGTGGACGTCCTGACCGTGCGGCACGCGCTTCATTCCCGTGGGACCGCCCTCATCTCTGGAACCGCGACCTGCGCGACTTCTACACGCAGCTGATAAGCATGTGCAAATCGCACAGCGCCTTGCGCACAGGCGCATACCATCACCTCTACGCCGACGATGACGTGTACGTTTTTGCACGCTGCCAGGGGCACGAAACGGCTTTGGTCGCGGTCAACCGTGCCGATGTGGCGCGGCGTGTGACAGTGCCAGTCGGGGCGTTATGTGGCGGCGCGTACACGGTCTTGACACGCATTTACGGGGGAGGTGGCGTGAACGTCTTGCAGGATGGGTATCTGGATGTGATGCTTCCCCCCTGTGATGGCATTGTCTGGTACACCAGCTAATACGTCGAAAAGCAAAACCGCCCACACGAAAGTGGGCGGTTTTCGTATTCAGAGGCGACGGCCGGATTCGAACCGGCGATCGCGGTTTTGCAGACCGCTGCCTTACCCCTTGGCTACGTCGCCATGCGCCCATAAGTATAACCAGGTCGTTGTATGGGGCAAATCGAAGCAATCTTCGATACGCTATGAGCGTAAACGAAAGTGAATACATACTTGTGTTGTTACTGTATGATTGCTCTAGCATATCGTTTGTGCTATACTGCACAAGCGCGTGCATGTTTTCACAAATGAAGCCAATGTTCATATTTCGATGCGAGGCAAGTCAATGACTCAGAAGAACGGTTCAGTCGAGAAGGTGATCCCCGATATTGTCATCCACCGTTTGCCTGTCTACTTGCGTGCTTTGGATTTGATGGCTCGCCAGGGAAAACGCATCACCTCGTCTCAGGAGTTGGGTGAGCGTTTGGGCATCAGCTCGGCACAAATTCGCAAAGACCTTTCGCACTTCGGCGAATTCGGCAAGCAAGGCACGGGCTACGATGTCGAATATCTGCGCGACCAGTTGCGGCGCATTCTGAAAGTGGAGCGTGTATGGCCTATGGCGCTTGTTGGGGCTGGCGACCTGGGGCACGCGCTAGCGAATTACAAAGGGTTTGCCAACCGTGGGTTTCAGGTGGCAGCCGTCTTCGATGCCGATCCGAACAAAATTGGGCAGCGCATTGGTTCGCTGGTCGTGGAAAGTATGGATGTGTTGACGGAGCGGATTGCCGAGGCGGGTATCCGCATTGGCATTATCGCCGTTCCGGCTGAGGCAGCGCAGGATGTTGCCAACCGTCTGATCGAAGGGGGGGTGCGTGCCATTTTGAACTATGCCCCCATTACGTTGAGCGTTCCGCAAGAGGTGCGCGTCGAATACATCGATCCGGTCCTCGCGTTGCAAAGTATGACGTACTATCTTGAACCGGACGAAGCCGAAGTGCCTGCCTGAGACGCCCAAAGGAAAGACCTGGCAGTGGGGTGCCTGCCAGGTCTTTTTTCATGCTTCTTCCCCCAATTGTTTGCGCACATACGCAAGCAACCCGCCAGCCTCGAAAATTCCCAAAACTGCTTCGGGGAGTGGTGGGAATGAAAACATGCCTGCCGCACAGTGAATACGCCCTGCCGTCATATCGATCTCGGCCGTCTCGCCATGTTGCAATGCTTCGGCTGCCTCCGGGCAGATGATCGCCGGTAATGCGTTGTTGATGGCGTTGCGGTAGTAGATGCGGGCGAACGAGACAGCCACGATTGCCCCCACGCCTGCCTTTTTGAGCGCCGTGACGGCTTGCTCGCGGCTCGAGCCACATCCCCAGTTGCGTCCGCCAACGACAATGTCTCCCGGCTGCACATTCGCTGCAAACGAAGGATCCAGGTCTTCGAGGGCGTGGCGTGCCATTTCGGCAGGGTCTTGGATGGTGTAGGTGTACTTCCCCGGGAAAATGACGTCCGTGTTGACGTTGTCACCATATTTCCAGACACGGCCTCGGATGATCATCGTTCCTCCTTTGTTGGTCTATGTGTGAACTGATCGGAGATCTGGTCGTTCTATTGCTCGGCCGTCAGTTGATCGGTTGGGCGTGTGATGACGCCTGCCAGCGCACTTGCTGCCACCACCGCCGGGCTTGCCAGGTAAATCTCGGCGTCGGGGGTGCCCATGCGCCCACGGAAATTGCGGTTGGCGCTGCTGATGCAGACCTCGCCAGGGGCTAGCACGCCGAGATGGTTCCCCATACAGGGCCCACACCCCGGTGTCCCAATCGTCGCACCGGCGGCAACTAGGTCGGCGATGTAGCCCGCTTCCAGGGCAGCGTGCAGGACCTCGGAGGAGGCTGGAATGACCAGGAAGCGTACACCCGGTGCGATGCGTTTGCCACGCACAATGCGCGCTGCGGTGGCTAGGTCACTCAGGCGACCATTGGTGCAGGTACCCAAGAAGGCCATGTGAATGCGCCGCCCGGCGACGTGCGAAATGGGCACCACGTTGTCCACCGTGTGCGGACACGCCACCAGGGGCTCGACATCACCCAGGTGGATGACATGCACGGCTTCGTAGGTCGCGTGGGGGTCGGGGTAGAGGGCGCGGGTGGCAATGCGTTCGGAGGCTTCGGCAGGGCTGATGCCTTGACGTTGCGCCAGTCGATTGGCCAGCCAGTCGAACACCTGTTCGTCAGGCGGCAGGTAGGCGTTTTTCACACCAAATTCCGCCATCATGTTGGCGAGTGTCATGCGATCGTCCAGCGAGAGCGTGGCGAGCCCATCGCCGCCAAATTCGACGGCGCGGTACAGCCCCCCATCCGCGCCGAAGCGCCCGATGATGTGCAACGCAAGGTCTTTGGCGCTGACGTCGGGTGCCAGCCGCCCCCGCAACTCAAAGCGAATGGTAGGGGGAACACGCAGCCAGATGCGCCCCAGCGCCCAAAGGGCGGCAACTTCGCTGCGCCCCACACCGGCGCCGAATGCGCCCAGCCACCCAAAATGCACCGTGTGCGAATCGGCCCCCAAAATCACGTCCCCCGGCAGAACAAGCGCTTCCTCGCTCAGAACCTGGTGGCAAATACCGCGCCCGACCTCGAAGAAGTGGCGAATGCCATGTTCGGCGACGAAGGCGCGGATGACGGCATGGTTTTGCGCATGGCGCACCGTGGGAGGCGGCGCGGCATGGTCGAGTGTGATGGCAAGCCGTTCGGGGTTCGGCAGACGCGATTGCCCGAGCGTGCGCCACTTGGCGATGATGGCCGCGGTGTTGTCATGGCTGAGAATGCGGTCGGGGCGCACGTCCAGCACCTCACCGACCTCGGCATGTTCGCGCCCGGCGGCACGGGCAAGTACTTTTTGCACGAACGTCGCGCCCATTTTACACCTCCTGTGCTTCCTGAATACCGGCGGCCAACGCCGGTTCTTCGAACGGTTCCCCATTCGCCCACTGGTAGAGCAGGCGATCGACGTCGTCGAGCGTCAGAGCGCGTTCGTCCGCAAGTGCCTTGATGTGCGCTGTCAGCCGCTTGATGGTGGCATCGTCCAGGGTCAGCCCCAGCTGCTCGGCGCGATGGCGTACCGCATTCCAGCCGGTCAGACGGTGGGCGATGTGGATGTAGCGCGTCATGCCGAAATCTTCGGGACGCAGAATCTCGTAGGTGCTTGGGTTGTTCAAAATCGCCTTGGCGTGAATGCCCGCCTTGTGGGTGAAAGCCGCAAATCCAGTGATGTAGTTGTTGAAAGGAATATCCACGCCCACCAGTTCGGCGACGACACGATCGATCTCGCGCAAGAGTGGCAGGTTGTACTTGCGGCGCACCAGGTCAGGGTCGAGCGAGTAGAGCCGCGCGATCAAGCCACCCAGCGGTGTGATGCCGTTGCGTTCGCCAATCCCCAGCACGCTGGTATCCACGTGGGTCGCGCCCGCTTCGAGCGCCATAACGGCGTTGGCAATGGCACAGCCGCTATCGTTGTGGCCGTGAAATTCGATGTCGCACGAGACACGCGACCGCAGCTCGCGTACCAGGTTGTAGACTTGCAAGGGCGTCGCCACACCCACGGTATCGGCAATGCCCACGCGGTCCACCCCCAGTTCATCCACGGCTTCATACACGCGAAAGAGGTCGGCCGGGTCGGAACGGAAGCTGTCTTCGGTGCTGAACCGCACTTCGACGCCTTGTTCCTTCAAGTAGGTCACGACTTCTCTCGCCATGTCGATGATTTCTTCGATGCTCTTGCCGTGGCTGAACTGACGCAGGTAAGACGAGGTACCGATGACAACGTCCACGCCGTCCACGCCGGTCTCCACGGCACGGCGCGCATCTTCCAGCGTACAGCGCGTGTGGGTCAGGATTTTGGCTTTCAGACCCAGCCGCACGATGGCACGGATGTCGGCTTCGCTTTGGGGCGATGCGCACGGCGATGTGAGTTCCAGGTATTCGACACCAAAGGCATCCAGCAGGGTGGCGATGCGGATTTTTTGCGCGGTCGTGAAGAAAGCGTTGACGAATTGTTCACCTTCGCGCAGGGTGCTTTCGATGATGGCAAACTTTCGAATGGACATACTCAGCCCCTCCTTGTTTGGGGTTCGTGCATGATGGTTTGGAGTGCCATTGTCAGCACGGCAACGCCGCGCTCGAATTCATCGATCTCGATGTGTTCGTCTGGTGTATGGTCCAGTGCAGAGTCGCCGGGGCCATAGGCAAGGATAGGGCAGCGCCAGATGGGGCCCACGACGTTCATGTCGCTGGTGCCTGTTTTGTGTTTGAAGCGGGGACGGGTCCCCGCGGCGCTTATGGCGCGTTGAAAGGCGCGTGCCAGTGGCGTGGTGCGGTGCGCGACAAAGGCGGGTTCGGCGCCATAGGTCTGCACGGTGGCGCTCTCAGGCGCGAGTTCGTGCAGAAGGCGTTCGATCTCAGTGGGAAGTATAGTCGGGGGGAGACGGAAGCCTAGCGTCATGTGTACCACGTCATGGTTGCCTTCTTGCGCGGAGTTGATGCGGCGCAAGGATGGTTGCACACGCCAGAACGCGCCTTCTCGCTCGATAGGCAGTGCATCGAGTGCTGCGGTGATGGCATTCCAATAGGCCACAGCGACTTCGGGGGCGCGTGCCTCGGGGCCGGCGGTGTGTGTGGTGGGGCGGCGCACTTCGATGTCCGCCAGTAGGCGCCCCTTGTAGCCCAGAGTGATAGCGTCCCAGCCGCTTGGTTCACCAATGACGCAGGCATCGGGGCGGTAGCAGGTGGCAGCGTAGCGTGCACCTTTGCTGGTGGCGCTTTCTTCTTCCACGGCACCAATCACGATGAGTTGCCAATCGTCGGGCACCTCCACCGCGGCGCCAGCCGTGACGAAGGCGGCAAGCGGCCCTTTGGCATCGACCGTGCCACGCCCGTACAGGCGCCCATTGCGGCGTTCAACTGGTGGCCCGCCAGGCACCGTGTCGATGTGCCCGAGCAACACGAGTTGGCGTGGCCCATGCCCGCGGATCCCCACGGCATTGCCAACCTCATCGCGGAAGGCGTGATAGCCCAGCCTCCCCATCGTTTCGACCAGCCAGCGCACGGCCTCTTCTTCTTCGCCACTGATGCTCGGAATACGCACCAAGGCTTCGAGCAGATCGATGCCGTTCATCGTTGCACCTCGTCGAGCACGGTTTCGATGACCGTTGCCCATGCTCCCTCGCCGATGATGAGCGGCGGAAGCAGACGCAGCACCGTTGGACCGGCGGGAAGCGCCAAAATTCCCCGCGCTTGCAACCGTTTGAGCAGCGGCGTGACACGTGTGCGCAGATCGATACCCAACATCAGCCCCATGCCGCGCACGTCGCGCACGAGGCGATGGCCGCTCAGGCAGCGTCTCCATTCATCCAGGGCCCACGCCCCCAGCCGCGCGGCACGTTCGGGGAGTTGTTCGCGTTCCAGCGTATCGAGTGTCGCCAACGCGGCCGCTGCCGAAAGTGGGTTGCCGCCGAATGTGGAACCGTGGCTTCCGGCGGGCAATGGGGGCAGATGCGCGGCAAAGCCAACGGCTCCCAGCGGCACCCCATTGGCGATGCCCTTCGCCAGCGCGATGATGTCGGGGCGCACGCCAACGTGTTGGAAGGCAAACCAGGTGCCCGTCCGCCCGAAGCCGGTTTGCACTTCGTCGAAAATGAGCAGCGCGCCACGCGCATCGCAAAGTTGGCGCAAGGTGTGCAGATAGTCGTGATCGGCGGGGTGAATACCCCCTTCGCCTTGTATCGGTTCCAGAATGACGGCGGCGGTCTCTTCGGTGATGGTGGCTTCGGCAGCGGCGCTATCGCCAAAGGGAATATGGCGGACATTGGGCACCAGCGGCTCGAAGGGGGTGCGATACTTGGGGGATGCAGTGGCCGAAAGGGCGCCCATGGTGCGCCCGTGAAACGCGCGGTGCATGGCGACGATGCCTCTCCGCCCAGTGAGCAGACGGGCGGCTTTGAGCGCACCTTCCACGGCTTCGGCGCCGCTGTTGCAGAGGAAGAAGCGGGCGAAACCGCTGATACGGTGCAGACGTTCCAGCAGGGAAGCACGCACGTCGTTCGCGAATGTACCAGGGCAGGCAATCAGGCGTGCGGCTTGTTCGCTGAGGGCTGTGCGCACAGCGGGGTGGGCATGCCCCAGAATGGCAGCACCATGCCCGGCGATGCAGTCGATGTACTCGCGCCCCTCGGTGTCCCACACACGCGCTCCTTCGCCCCGTACCAGCGTCAGGCCGCGCAAGGCGTAAGCGCCACTCCCAAAGCGTTCTTCCACATCGAGAAATGAGCGTGTTTCTGGTAGTTGCGTCGTCATCGTCTCCCCCTCTTCATACGCTGATGATGGTGCCGTTGCCGGCTAGTGCCTGTTGCACGGGGTGTTCGGTGTTGCTGGTGGCAATCACCACCTGCGCAACGCCCCCGTCCAGGGCTTCTCGCGCAGCCAGCAGCTTGATGCGCATGCGCCCCTGCGCGTAGGTTGTCATGGCCTCTTCGAGTGCGACGGCGGGCAGAGTCGCAATGCGCGATGTCGGGTCGTCGGGGGTGCGGAGCAAGCCTGGGGCACCGGTGAGCAAAACCAGCGTATGGGCGTGCAGGGCAGCCGCCAGCGCGGCGGCGGCGCGGTCGCCATCCACGTTGATGAGCTCATGTTCGTGGCTGATGGCAGGCGGGCAGACTACGGGTGCGTAGCCTGCATCCAGCAAAAGGCGGAGTAGCGTTCCGTTCACGCGCCGAATCGTGCCGGTGTAGTCGTCGCGCACGATCATGCGGCGGCCATTCACCACCGCGCGGATGGCCTTCTTCCGTTCGCCTTCCAACAAGCGCCCGTCCGCACCCGAGAGCCCAACTGCATCGATGCCGCGAGCCTGCAATCCTTCGACGATGGTCTTGTTCATCTCACCAGCGTACACCATGGTGAAGATGAGCGCCGTCTGGCGGTCGGTGCGGCGGCTGGTGAATCCGGATGGCGAGGTGATGAATTGGGGCGGATGTCCCAGCGCGGTTGCGACGTCGTTCGTGCGTGCCGAGCCCCCATGGACCAGCACCCAGCGTTGTCCGGCGTGCCAGAGCTCGGCAAGGTCGTCCAGCACCGGTTCGATGCGATTGCCTTCGCCACCACCAACTTTGACAACCAATAAACCGTTCGTATGCATTGGTCTCGTCCCCCTTATGGATGCAATCCTACGAAATCCAGGCCGGCACATTCGTCCCAGCCGCACGCCACGTTCAGCGATTGGACGGCGCTTCCGGCTGCGCCCTTCATCAGATTGTCGAGCGCACTGATGACGACCAGACGGCGGCCGTGGTCGTCCAGTGCCCAGCCCACGTCGCAATTGTTCGTGCCCGCCACGATTTTGGGTTCGGGGTAGCGGTAAAGCCCGGTGCGGCTCTTCACCAGACGGATGAAAGGTTCGTCGGCGTAGGCACTGCGGTACAGCCGCCAGAGGTCGCGGTCGGTCAGGTCGGTATTCAAGAAGACGTGGCAGGTCGCGAGTACGCCGCGCACCATTTCCACTGCCGTGGCAGAGAAGAAGAGCGCATCGGGGGGGATGTTCAACGCCTGGACGATTTCGGCCTGGTGGCGGTGTCCCACAGGCGCGAACGAACGTACCGCGCCCGCGCGCTCGGGATGATGCGAGGCTTCAGTGGCGCGGGCGCCGGCTTCACTCGAACCAACCTTCACATCTGCCACCACGCGCTCGATCACCCCGGCGCGTGCCAGCGGCCACAACGCCAGATTGACCGCGGTGGCGTTGCACCCCACGCCGCTGATGTAGCGTGCACCGCGCAGCTCGTCGCGCGTGAGTTCGGGCAAGCCATACACGAAACGTGCCCGCCATGCATCGGCGCGGGTTTCGGCAGCGTACCAGCGGGCATGCCACTCGGGGTCGCGCAAACGGAAGTCGGCAGAGCAATCCACGACGATGGAAGCGAGGCGGGCGAATTCGTCCATGCGGCGGGCAGCTTGCCCATGTGGCAAGCAGAGGAAGAGCACATCTGCTTCGGGCAGGTCGGCAACGGACGAAAATTGCAGCGTGGTACGGCCGCGCAGGTTGGGATGCACCGAATGGACGTAGCGTCCGGCAAAGCGTTCCGATGTGGCGGCAACGACCTGCACATGGGGATGGTGCAGCAAAATGCGCAGCAGTTCGCCGCCCACGTAGCCCGATGCGCCAACGATGGCTGCTCGCATGGTCATACACCTACCTCCACTGGTGGCGCTTCTGTTGGTTCACGTGCGACATCGACCACGTACTCGATCACCCGCGCGGGAATGTTCACCCCCGTGGGCGCGATGGAGTTACGAAACTCCATGGTGTAGTTGACTTCGTTCACCAGCAGGCCGCGCTCACTCTCGAACACGTCGATGGCGACCACGCCACCACCAACCGCGTGGGCGGCACGCACACAGAGGTCGTTCAGCTCTGGCGTCACAGGGAAGTTGGCGGCAGTGCCGCCACGAGCAGTGTTGGTAATCCAGTGGTCGGAACGGCGTTCGATGGCACAGATTGTCTCATCGCCCACCACGAACGCGCGGATATCGCGCCCTGGCTTTTCGATGTACTCCTGGATGTAGAAAATCGAATGCTGCACCCCGCCCAACGTGCGCTTATGTTCCAAAATGGCTTCGGCGGTGTAGCGATCGTTGACACGCGCCATCAACCGCCCCCACGAGCCGGTTGCAGGCTTCAACACCACGGGGTACCCCATCTCTTCGATGGCGTGCAAGGCCGATTCGGGCGTGAAGGCGACGCGCCAGCGCGGTTGTGGTACGCCGGCATGGTCGAGCGCCAACGAAGTCCGAATCTTGTCGCCGCAGATTTCGGCCACGGCGTGTGTGTTCACTGTGGCGATGCCAATCATCTCGAAGAATGCCAGCGCCGTCAGAGCGCGTGAGTGGCTGACGCAACGTTCCAGAATGACATCGAAGCGGCGCCAGGCCTCGGCCTGCGTTGTGTCGAGAATGAGTTCGTTGTCATAAATCAGTTCGTAGGTCAGGCCACGGCGTTCGATTTCTTGCACCAACAATTTTTCTTCCACCCGCATACGCCCAACCAAAATGCCGATATGGGGATGTGTGCGATGGTTCATGGTCTTCCTCCTTTTTGAAAGCGGGGGCGCGTTTGCCCCCGGTGGTTCATTCGCCCCAATCTTCTTCCACTTCTGGCGCCAGGTCGAGTGTGGGTGGGTCGAGTGCGACGACTTCCAATTCCACGCCACATTCTGGGCAGACCACGATTTCGTGCAGGAAAACGGCTTCCGCCAGCGGTACAGCGGCAGCGCATTCCGGACATTCGGTTGTGTGAACACGTGTTGTCATGGTGCTTCCTCCTTCTTTTTGGGGATTTGGTTGGTTGACAAAGCAGAACAAACAAAAGCGCCAGGTCTTTGCGGAGACCTGGCGCTTGGTACGCATGATCGTGCGGTTTATGGGACGCTCGGCATGCAGCCCCAACCAGGCCTCCGCAGGGGGAAGGGTTTGGCTTTCTTGCATTTCTTTTTGTCGATGAAAGGCATTGGTTGGGTCAACATGGCATTTCGCGTCTGTTGGATTGGGTTCAGGGTTCAGGCAAACGAAAGCGGCGGCCACCTGTTCGGTCTGGCCGCCGCGTTGCGTTGCTTGCTGCGTGGATCCTGCTTAGCGTGTGTCGTCCTGTGCACACAGGCAGAAGCAGCCAGACCGGAAGGTATCCGGTTTTTTGGCTTTCTTCTGCTGTTTGGCGACACACACGAAACGCATAAGAGTCCATTCTGTTTGTGATGAATGCCACAATTCGATTTCCGCGCATCAGTATAGACAGGTGAAGCGCCGTCTGTCAAGCCCCTGCGTGGCAAAACTACCCAGATGGGTGGTGGGAAGGCTCCGTTGGCTCCGTTGATTTGGAGACGCGATGAAGATGCTGGTATCGTATGTCGTCAGTCCACAGGGAAGGGAGAGCGTACCGATGGGTGAACTGGTGTGGCCGTCTACTTTTGCCGAGCGAATGCAACGCTTGTTGGGGAACGAGGCGGCCGACTTTTTCGATGCCTTGCAGACCGAGCCTGTGGTGGGGCTGCGCCTGAACACGCTCAAATGTGATGCAGCCGTACTGGCAGCGCTGTCGATTCAGGTTGCGCCAGTGCCGTGGGCGCCCGAAGGCTATGTGGTGCGCGAAAGTGAGGTGGCCTTAGGGCGTCACCCCTACCACGCGGCAGGCTGCTACTACCTGCAAGATCCCAGCGCGATGCTGCCGGTCGCCCTGCTCGATCCGCAACCGGGCGAAGCCGTGCTCGATATTGCGGCGGCACCAGGGGGCAAGGCGACGTTCATCGCGGCGCGGATGCAGGGGCAAGGGCTTTTGGTGGCGAACGAAGTGGTGCGTGGGCGTGTAGCCGCGCTGGTGGAAAATGTCGAGCGCTTTGGGGCGCCCCATGTCCTCATCACCAACGAAGATCCATCCCGTCTGGCAGCCGTGTGGGAAGCGCGGTTCGATGCCGTGCTCGTGGATGCGCCCTGTTCGGGGGAAGGCATGTTTCGTAAGAATCCAGCAGCGGCGAGCCATTGGCGCGAAACCCACGTACAGGGGTGCGCCTTACGCCAACGCCACTTGCTGGACGATGCCGCGCGTCTGGTGCGTCCCGGTGGACGACTGGTCTATGCCACGTGTACCTTTGCCCCCGAAGAAAACGAAGCAGTGATTGCCCATTTTCTGCGCACACATCCAGATTTCGAGCTGGTCGAACCGCCGTCGTGGCCGGGGTGTGCACCTGGTCGCCCCGATTGGGTTGCGCCTGAACTGGCGGAGGGACTGCCATTGGAGCGGTGTGTGCGGCTCTGGCCGCATCGCGCGTTGGGGGAAGGGCATTTTGCGGCATTGTTACGCCGGCAAGGAGCGCGCGACCCCTGGGCGTGGCGCCTTGCTGATGGACGATTGACAGGGCGTGTGCGTCGGGATGTGGCCACATTCTGGCGCGAAACCATGCGCATTCCTCTACCCGAGAAAGGGTGGGCGGCGTTTGGTGAAGCGTGGCACCTGCTTCCTGTGGCCGAACGCGAGTGGCGTGACGTTTCTGTGGTGCGGGCTGGGTTGCGCGTAGGGGTCGCGCGGCGTGGACGTTTCGAGCCGGCGCACGCCCTGGCATTGCATCTCTCACCAGAGGACGTGCAGCGCGTCGCGTCTCTGAGCAAAGAGATGGCGGAGGCCTATTTACGCGGTGCGCCCATCGAGCGCTCCGGTGAGCGTGGTTGGACACTAGTAGCAGTGGACGGGTACGCATTAGGGTGGGGGAAGCAAGTGGGACGGGTCTTGAAAAATCACTACCCGAAAGGATTGCGCTGGGTTGGGTAGAAGCCGCACAGCGCATGTGGGCACGTTTTCCAGCAAACAGGCCTGCGCATTTGTGCAAAATTTCATTTGTGAAAAAATGGACTTGCCAAGCAAAGGGGAGCATGTTATAATGCGCGCCGTCTTGGCAGGCCCACCCTGCCATGTTTCCCCACGACTTGATTTCAGGCGATCGACGAAGGAGGACACAAAGCGGTGAAAAGGTTACTGAATCCGAAAGTGCTGGTTGCCCTGGTGCTCATTGTGGGTGCCATGGTCATCAGCAAAATGTACTTCCCTGTTCCGCTTCCGGGTATTCAGTTGCCCGCCGAAGGGGTTCCTATCCTCGGCTTTCGCGTCCCCAACACATTCATTCACACCATTCTGGCGGACATCACGCTCATTCTGTTTGCCGTGTTGGCGACGCGCAACATGAAGGATATCCCCGATGGTTTGCAAAACTTTGCTGAATGGGTGATCGAAGGCTTTTATAGCATTACCGAAGACATTGCCGGTGATCGTGCCCGTCGATGGTTCCCCATCATCATGACGATTTTCCTGCTGGTGATTGTGGCGAACTGGTGGGAGTTGGTGCCCGGTGTCGATAGTGTCGGCGTCATCGAGGCACCGCATGGCGGCAAAGGGTACATCGTCGAAAAGATTGGCCCCTTCTACACCGTAACGAACGAAGAAGTGGTTGTCGAACATTATGGTGAAGAAGGTGCAAAAGAAGCCGAAAAAGGTGAAGGAGGTGCCGAGGCAGAAGCCAAGGAAGAACATGGTTTGCCCAAGACCGAAGATGGTCGTGAGTATGGTGTGCTCATCCCGTTCCTGCGTGCTTCGGCCACCGACTTGAACTTCACGCTGGCGCTGGCTGTCATTTCCATGGTGTTGGTGCAGTATTACGGCATCCAGGCGTTGGGTATGAGCTACTTCTCGAAGTTCATCAACTTCAAAGGCGGTATCATGGGCTTCATTGTGGGGCTTATCGAAACCGTCTCGGAAGTTGCGAAAATCATCTCCTTCGCCTTCCGTCTCTTCGGGAACATCTTTGCAGGGCAGGTCTTGCTCTTCATCATGGCCTTCCTGGTCCCGTGGCTCTTGCCGGTGCCCTTCTTTGGGCTTGAGCTTTTCGTTGGGTTCATTCAGGCGTTCGTCTTCGCCATGCTGACGCTGGTCTTCTTTGCATCGGCGGTCGAAGCACACGACGAACATCACTAAGCACGGATACAGCCGACTCCGCCGTTGTGGTGGAGCGGAAAGAAGTGTCGAAAATCAACAAAAGAGACAATCACGTTTCAAGGAGGATTGACAATGGATCTGCAATTTCTTTCGGCTGGTTTGGCGATTGGCTTGGGCGCGATTGGCCCTGGCATCGGCGTTGGCTTGCTGGTGATGGGCGCGTTGCAAGCCATTGGGCGCAACCCCGAAGCTGCCAACGAAATTCGTACCAACATGATTCTGGGGATTGCCTTCGCCGAAGCTATCGCGATTTACGCGCTCGTGGTTGCTTTGGTGCTCAAGTTCGTCTAATCGCGAGGGGGCCTGAATTGCGGAAGATGCAGGGCGGGTGGCGCACGCATTGGTTGCCCGCCCTTTCGACCGCGCAGGCAAATACGCTAAGGTAAGGAGGCAAAATTGGAAGCCCTTGGTCTCAATCTCAATTTCTTCATTGCGCAGACTGTGAACTTCATCGTCATGCTGGTTTTGCTGCGCATGTTCCTCTATCGTCCGATCATGAATATGCTCGACCAGCGCCGCGAAAAAATCCGCGAAAGCTTGCAAGCTGCGGAGAAGGCGCGTGCTGAAGTCGTTGCCAGTCAGAAGGCATACGAGGAAGAGCTGGCGAAAGCCCGCCGCGAAGCGCAAGAAATCATCGAGCGCGCACGCGAAGCGGCCGAGCGCCAGCGCAACGAAATTCTGGCGGAAGCGCGCCAGGAAGCCGAGCAGTTGAAGAAGCGCGCGCAGGAGGAAATCGCTTACGAACGCCAGCAAATGCTGGCCCAGTTGCGCGATGAAGTTGCGCAGCTCTCGCTCAGTATCGCGCAGAAAGTCATTGGTGCTGCGTTGGACGAATCCAAGCAGCGTGAACTCGTCGAGAAGTTTATTGCAGAGGCAGGTGATCTGAAGTGAGCGCACAAAAAACAGCCAAAATCTACGCGCAGGCCATCTTGCAAACCGCGCTCGAGGATTGGCTGACCGGTATTCAGAAGGTGCGGCGCCTGCTGGAAGAAAACCCGGAATTGCTCACCGAACTCGAAGACGCTGGAAAGCCGCCCGCTGAACGCGAGAAGCGTCTCGCGGGTGTTCTGCCCAAGGATTTGAAGCCAGAAGTCGCCAACTTCGTGCGCCTGCTGGTGCGCAACAATGACTTGAACCTGCTCGACGCAATCGTGGCGACGCTGGACGAAATCCTGGAGCAGACGGGAGCCCATGTGCGCACAGCCGAAATTACAACGGCTGTCGAGCTGTCTCCCGAAGAAAAGGCGAAGCTGGAAGAGAAACTCACCGCCCAGTATGGTGAGGGGCTCATCTTCGAGTACAAAGTGGATCCCGCGGTTTTGGGCGGTGTCCGCGTCCGTATCGGTGACCATCTCATCGATGCAACTGTGGCCGGGCGCCTCAACGCACTGCGTGAACGGTTGGTTGGATAAGAGCGCGTCGGCCTCAATCAACGAGGGGCCAGACACGAGGAGGACATACGAATGACCTTGAAAGTCGAAGAAATTACGCAGTTTCTGAAACAACAGATTGAGTCCTTCGAGGCGCCAATCGAAGATGTCAATGTCGGTGAGGTGTTGCAGGTGGGTGACGGGATCGCCCGCGCCAGTGGTCTGTCGGCGGTGATGGCGCAGGAGCTGGTCGAATTTCCCCCCACCGACAACCACGCCGAGCCGATTTACGGTGTGGCGTTCAACCTCGAAGAGGACTCGGTCGGTATCATCATTCTTGGTGATTATCTGAAAATCGAAGAAGGTGACCAGGTCCGTACAACGGGGCGCATTATCTCCGTTCCTGTCGGGCAGGCATTGCTCGGCCGTGTGGTGGACGCTCTGGGGCGCCCCATCGATGGGAAGGGGCCCATCAACACAGAGAAGTTCCGCCCAGTGGAACGTATCGCACCCAACGTGGTGGTGCGTCAGTCGGTGAATGCCCCCGTGCAGACCGGTATCAAAGCCATCGACTCGATGATTCCCATCGGTCGTGGCCAGCGTGAGCTGATCATTGGTGACCGCCAGACTGGGAAGACGGCCATTGCGATCGATACCATCATCAACCAGAAGGGGAAAGACCTGGTTTGTATCTATGTGGCCATCGGTCAGAAGCGGTCGGCGATCGCCCAGCTGGTGGCGACGCTTGAAAAGTATGGCGCGATGGAGTACACCATCGTCGTTGTGGCCTCGGCGTCGGACCCGGCGGCGATGCAGTACATTGCGCCCTATGCTGGTACGGCGATGGGCGAAGAAGTGATGGAAAACGGTGTCGAAATCAATGGGCGCCGTGTCAACGAAGCGCTCATCGTCTACGACGACCTGAGCAAGCACGCTTGGGCGTACCGCCAAGTGTCGTTGCTGATGCGCCGTCCGCCAGGGCGTGAAGCGTACCCGGGTGACGTGTTCTACCTGCACAGTCGCCTGCTGGAACGCTCGGCGAAGCTCGCCGATGAGTATGGTGGCGGTTCGATGACGGCGTTGCCCATCATCGAAACGTTGCTGGGTGACGTGTCGGCCTACGTGCCCACGAACGTGATTTCGATTACCGACGGGCAGATTTACCTGGAAAGCGACCTCTTCTACGCTGGTATCCGCCCCGCCATCAACGCCGGTATCTCCGTGAGCCGTGTGGGGTCGGCAGCGCAGACGAAGGCGATGAAGAAGGTCGCCGGGAAGCTGCGTCTGGAAATGGCGCAGTTCCGCGAGTTGGCGGCATTTGCCCAGTTCGGGTCCGACCTGGACGAAGCCACTCGCCAGCAGATCGAGCGTGGCCGCCGCTTGCAGGAAATCTTGAAGCAGCCGCAGTACCAGCCGGTGCCGCTCTATCGCCAGGTGGCGATCATTTACGCCGGTACGAATGGTTATGTCGATGACGTGCCGGTAGACAAGGTGGCCGAATGGGAGCAGCAGTTCTACCGCTTCCTCGATGCCAACTACCCCGACTTCCAGCGGATTATCGACGAAACCAACGATCTGACCGCAGAAGCCGAGGAAATGCTCAAACGCGCCATCGAAGAATTCAAGAAGACGGCGCCGGTCGCCTAACGAAATCAACGGCCGGCCTCGGCAATCGCGGGGTCGGCCGTTCCCACGTCGCAGCGTGCTGAGTGATGGAAGAATGATAGAGAGAACAGACGCTGCACAGTAATGTCAAAGGAGTGCGTACGTGTCAACGTTACGTGAAATCAAGCGACGAATTCGGAGTGTCAAGAACATCGGTCAAGTGACGCGCGCGATGGAAGCCGTCTCGGCTTCCAAAATGCGCCGCGCCCAAGACCGTGTGCTGGCCTCCCGCCCCTATGCGGAAAAGTCGCGCGAAGTGTTGGGGTATCTGGCTGCTCAACCTGCTGGTGGCGAGGCGCAACACCCGCTGATGGTGCAGCGCCCTGTCAAGAAGATTGGGTTGGTTCTCATCACACCCGACCGCGGGTTGGCAGGTGCCTTGATTTCCAACATCTTGCGTGCGGCCAACCGCTTCATTCAAGAAGCCGAAGCGCCAGTCGAATTGATTACGGTGGGGCGCAAGGGTCGCGATTTTATGCGCAAATATGGGCCACCTATTTACGCCGATTTCCCGGCGCCGCCCGATACGCCGCCTGTGACGGCTGTCACGCCAATTGCGCGTGCGGCCATCGATGCGTTCCTGGATGGCACGTTCGATCAGGTCTTCATTTGCTATGCGGACTTCGTGAATACCATGCGGCAGGTGCCGGTGGTGCGACAATTGTTGCCCATCGAACCCATCGCCGATGCCAAACTGCCTGCCGACTTTCTGATCGAACCTTCGCCAATGGCGGTGTTGAGTGAATTGCTGCCGTCGCAGGTTTCGTTACTGGTCTATCAGGCGGTCCTTGAATCCCAGGCATCGGAGCACTCGGCACGTATGGTGGCCATGCGCAACGCGACGGAAAACGCCGAAGCCCTGGTGGATGATTTGACGCTTACCTACAACAAAGCACGCCAGGCTTCGATTACCGCCGAGATTCTGGACATCGCTGGTGGTGCCGAGGCGCTTCGTCAGGCGCAGGAGGCCGAAGCCTGAAAAGGCGAATCGAAGATTGAGTCGCCGGAAACACCTGAGAGGTGCGAAACGGCAAAGGAGAAGGAGTAAAACCAATGGCCGAACAATCCGTGGGCAAGGTCGTTCAGGTCGTCGGGCCGGTGGTGGACGTGCAATTCCCACCGGAAGGGCTGCCTGAACTCTACAACGCCATCGAAATCGATATGGAAGGCGGCGAAAAACTGGTCGTCGAGGTGCAGCAGCACCTGGGTGGCGACCGTGTGCGCTGCGTTGCCATGGGGGCAACCGACGGGCTGCGCCGTGGTGCTCGTGCTGTGAACACGGGAGCGCCCATCAAAGTGCCTGTTGGCAAGGCAACGCTGGGGCGCATTTTCAACGTGCTGGGTGAAGCGATCGACAATCTGGGGCCCGTCGATGCCGAAGAGTACTGGCCGATTCACCGCCCGGCACCTTCGTTCGAGGAACAATCCACCTCGACCGAAGTGCTCGAAACCGGTATCAAGGTCATCGACCTGATTGCCCCCTTCACCAAAGGTGGAAAAACCGGAATTTTCGGGGGTGCTGGTGTCGGCAAGACTGTTATCATCACCGAGTTGATCGACACCATCGGGAAGGTTCACTCAGGGTACTCGGTCTTCATCGGCGTGGGTGAACGTAGCCGTGAGGGGAACGACCTCTGGCATGAATTGAAGGATTCAGGCGTGCTCGACCAGGTGGCGCTCGTCTTCGGTCAGATGAACGAGCCGCCGGGGGTGCGTCTGCGTGTGGCGCTCACTGGCCTGACGATGGCCGAATACTTCCGCGATGAAGGCCGCGACATTCTGGTCTTCATCGACAACATCTTCCGCTTCGTGATGAGTGGTTCGGAAGTATCGGCGTTGCTCGGTCGTATGCCCAGCGCCGTGGGGTATCAGCCCACCTTAGGGACGGAAATGGGCGAATTGCAGGAACGCATTACGTCCACCAAGAAGGGGTCGATTACCTCGTTGCAGGCGGTCTACGTGCCGGCTGACGACTACTCGGACCCCGCGCCGGTGGTGACGTTCGCCCACCTGGATGCGACCATTTCATTGGAACGCTCGTTGGCGGCACAGGGGTTGTATCCCGCTGTGGACCCGCTGGCGTCGACCAGCCGCATCCTTGATCCGGTGATTGTGGGTGAAGAACACTACCAAGTGGCGCGCGAAGTCCAGCGGACGTTGCAGCGCTACAAAGACCTCTCGGACGTGATCGCCATTCTGGGTGTGGAAGAATTGAGCGATGAAGACCGCCTGACGGTCGCACGTGCTCGTAAGATTCAACGCTTCCTCACGCAGCCGTTCAAAGTGGCGGAGACGTTCACCGGGATTCCGGGGGTGTACGTGCCGCTGCATGAAACCGTGCGTGGCTTCAAGGAAATCTTGGAAGGCAAGCACGACCACCTGCCCGAGCAAGCCTTCTACATGGTGGGGACGATTGACGAGGCGGTCGAAAAGGCGCGCAAGATGGGCGCCATCTAAGCGGGGTGACGCATATGGCTGCTCAAATGAGCCTGGACATCGTAACCATCGAGCGCAAGGTCTACTCGGCCGACGACGTAGAAATGGTGTTGCTGCCGGGTGTGGAAGGTGATATGGGCGTATTGCCGCGCCATACACCGACACTGACGGCTTTGCGCCCGGGGGAATTGATCATTCGGCGTGCTGGTGGTATCGAAGAGCCGTTTGCGATTGGGGGTGGATTTGCCGAAGTGCTGCCCGATAAGGTCGTAGTGCTGGCAGATACGGCCGAGCACGTGGACGAAATCGACATCGAACGTGCCGAAGCCGCACGTCGTCGGGCGGAGGAATTGTTGCGCAACCCACCCGGAGAAGGCCCAAGCTTGGCCGATATTCGCCTGGCCTTGATGCGCCACCAGGTGCGCTTGAAAGTGGTGCGCCGCCGTCGTCAACAGCGTGGTGTGCCACAAACCTACGAAGAGTGAACATACATTCGATGTATGGCGTGCAACGGGTGCCCCACCTGCGCTCTGGCGGGCACCCGTTTCCGCTTGTAAACAGCCTATCGTGTATTGCTTGGATGCCATGTGCGGTAGAAAGCGAAAGGTGTTGCAGCTATGTTTGCACGGCAGATAGGAATCGATCTGGGGACGGTATCGGTGTTGGTCTATGTCAAGGGGCGCGGGGTGGTGCTCCAAGAACCAAGTGTGGTCGCCATTCGGATCAAAGACCAGCACATTGTGGAGATTGGCGAACGCGCCCGCCAAATGCTGGGGCGTACGCCTGAAACCATCGAAGTTGTGCGCCCGCTCAAAGGCGGTGTCATTGCGGATTACACCGTGACGCGCAAGATGCTCGAATACTTCATTGGTAAGGTGTCGGGGCGGTTCGTCAAGCCACAGGTTGTGGTGAGCATTCCTGTGGGGGTTACCAGTGTGGAGAGCCGCGCAGTGCGCGATGCTGCTTTGAAAGCAGGCGCAAGTGAGGCCCATCTGATTTACGAGCCTGTGGCAGCAGCGTTGGGTGCAGGGTTACCAATCGACACGCCCACTGGCAACATGGTACTGGATATTGGTGGTGGAACGAGTGAAGCAGCGGTGATTTCTGTGAAAGGGATTGTCGTCAGCAGTAGTGTCCGTGTGGGTGGTGTGAAGATCGATGAGGCTATCGTCAACTACATTCGCCGCAAGTACAACCTCATCATCGGTGACCAGACAGCGGAGCAGCTCAAAATCCAGATTGGGAGCGCGTTGCCGCTCGATGAACCACTGACGATGGAGATCCGTGGGCGTGACCAGGTTGCCGGTTTGCCGAAAACACTCGAAGTTTCATCGGACGAGATAACCGAAGCGATCGCCGAGCCACTGGAAGAGATCGTCCGAGTGGTGAAAAATGTGCTCGAAAAGACGCCGCCCGAATTGATTAGCGATATCATCGATCGTGGTATTGTGTTGACAGGGGGCGGAGCGCTCCTGCGCAACCTCGATCGCTTGCTCACGCAGCGAACGGGTGTGCCTTGCTATGTCGCTGAAAATGCCATGGCGTGTGTGGCGATTGGGGCTGGCCGTGCGCTGGAACGCCCTGATATTTTGCAGTATCAACCTGAATTGTAAGCAGCAAAGCATGCAGCACACCAGCCAGGGGATACACCCCTGGCTGGTTGTATTTTGGTAGGCTGCGTTTGGATGTTCTCGTCTCAAAGCCTCTTTCGATGGATACTGGCTCTGGCTGAGCGGTGGCGAGCCCGTATGCTCATTACACCACCAAGCATGAAGGTGGTGGAGATGGCTATCCAGAATGTGCGCGTTCCCCGCGTTGCTATTTGCGTGACGCTCATGTTCCCATCGAGGAGAATGGCTGTGGGCGACGTCGAGGATGTATTTTGAACGCCTGCGCCGTTTTCGACGCCAAGAGCGTAGTAATCGCTACTGGTGCCATCGGGGTCGTAGACGGTGATCTCCGTCCCATCGAATGTAACGGTCATGGCTGGATTGGCTTTGTAGGCGAGTCGGTAGCCGCCAAACGTATCTGGCACAACGGTGGCAATACGTGTCGATGGCCCAGGCGTAAACGATGCGCTGTTACTGCGGTAGATGTGATACGCCGTGACGAGTTCGTAGCCACCAGTCGTATCGGTGAAGACGGGGCGGAAGATGATGTTCACACTATTGGTGAGTTCTGTACGCCCGACAGGGAGTTGTGGCGTATCGATCTCGTTTTGTTCGAGCAAGACACGCCCCCAGTTGCTGGGAACATCCACGGTGAGGCTTCCCCCGCTCACCGTATACGTACCGCCGTTGAGTGCATCGACCAGCACCGTACCGTCCGCCAGATTGTAGGGGGCGTTGTCGAGCCCGGTGATCGTGGTGGTATGGGTGGCGTTGTCGCGGTTGAGGATGATGAGGGCCGTTTGGGTTTGCCCATTGACCGAGATAGTACGGGCGAAGCCGTACAGTTTGTTGGCATCGTTGAGGACCAGCGCGTGGTGTACATCGCCATCTTGCAAGGCGCGGTAACTGTGGCGAATACTGGCCATTTTGCGGGCATGGTCGAGCAGGCCGGCGTTTTGTGCTGTCGTGTCGTAGGCATAGCTCGACCCACTGGCATCATCCCAAGGAAAGGGAACGCGGTTGTAGGGATCGTCTTCCCATTTGCTCCCTGTCCACACGCCATCGTGGGTGAGCCCAATCTCATCGCCATAGTAGAGTGTTGGCGCGCCCGGGTAGGTGAAGCTGAAAATCCACCACTCTTTCATGCGCTGCACAGCGGTTGCGTCGTCGTCGTTGTTGATTTTCTTCAACAAGAAACGTATCCGGTTCGTGTCGTGTGAGCCTTCCAAATTCATCATCGCTTTGAACGCCATGGGGGGATAATCTTCCCAAATCGAGAGCAGGCGGGCATTGAATTGTGAGGGTGAAAGCTGTGTAATCGCCCCGCTGCTGCTCGCGATGTTGCTATCGTTGTCTTCGAATTGCGTCCCGTTCGTGCAGCCATTGCCACTACACCCTGTCATGAGCCACCCGAGCAGCGCCGAGCGGAAGCGGTAGTTCATGACGCTGTCCCACTCGTTGCCGAGCAGCCAGGCGGAGGCGTCACCCCATTCTTCGCCCAGGAGCAGCGTGTCGCTATTGATAGCCCGTACAGCAGCGCGGAAGCCTTCCCAGTAGTCGTTGGTAGGGTCGTTGGTCACACCGGGATCGACATCACCACCGACATCGAAACGCCAGCCATCTGCCCCCTGGCTGACCCAGTATGGGCCGACACTGTTGGTCCCATTCGACCAAATGAGCGCCCGCACATCGGTACTGTTCGCTCGAAGTTTGGGCAACGAGCCATAGCCATACCACGCTTCATACGTTGCCGTCCATGCTCCGCCGGGATCATCGGTATCATCGGTATCGCAACGGTCGCTTGGCTGATTGCCAGGCGTACCAATGTCGGGGATGTAGTACCAACCGCGGTAGGGCGAGGAAGGGCTTTCGCATGCACCACTATTGTCGTCTGTGCCAGGCCCGTTGGGGCTTGTAAGGTTGCCGCTCGCGTCATAGCGACTATATCGGTCGAAGTACTTGCTGTCCGATGAGGTGTGGTTGAAGACGCCATCCAGGATGATTTTGATGCCATGTGCTTCGGCGGTTTGCACCAATTCTTGAAAGTCCGCCAACGTCCCAAAATCGGGATCGATGGTCATGTAGTCGGCAGTGTCGTATTTGTGGTTGGATGGGGAGCGGAAGATGGGATTGAGGTAGAGAACGGTGATACCCAAGTTGGTGAAATAGCCATCTTCGATTTTCTGGATGATTCCGCGCAAATCGCCGCCGTAGAAATTGTCGCCGTAATATCCCCCATCGGCATCTACGCACGAAGGCGAGTATGTCCCACGCGGATCGCAAACGGTGAAGTTCCAATCGCCGCTGGGATTGGCGCCATTGAATTGGGAACGCACGATTGCACCATTGCTGCGGCCATACGAGAATCGCCCAGCCTGTGGGTTGTTCGTAGGGTCGCCGTCACGGAAGCGATCGGGGAAAATTTGATAGACGACGCCGCGTTGCATCCAGGAAGGGACGGTGAAGGTGGGGTCGTAGACGGTGATTTGGAAGGAGCGCGTATCGTCGTAGGCATCGCTCATTTGTCCATATCCACCACCGTAGAATTTTGGGTCGTCGTCTACATAGAAGTCTTGGTCGGCAGTACACCAGCCGGGCGCGTCGTTGATTTCGAAAAAGTAGTAGAGGATCGTGGGGGTCGAACCGACGGGGATGTCCACATACCACCAGTCATATGTTGTTGGGTCCGTATCGTAAGTGCCGTCCCACGCCATGTCGTAGTACGTTTCGGTATTGGTACGGTCGTCCCACACGCGGACACGGGCACCGGTGATGTCGCCTTGTGCCACACGCAAGCGGAGTTTGACGGTCGTTCCCGTCGTCACGGCGCCGATGGGGTTTCGATAGGTCGTGTCGAATGTGTCGTGTAAGACTTCGTTCCACCAGATGTTGCAATCGGCTGCGGCAGTGAGTGGTGCGGCAGTGGTCGTGCGGGGTGGTCGAAGTGTAGTGGGCAGATTCAAGACGAGCACCACCAATAGGACCAAGAGACGCATTGTTCGAGAAAGCCATTGAGTCATTCGGTATCCCCCCTTTTCGTAGAGACTCGGTACGTGTGGAAGCGGCTCGCCGAGAACGTTCTCAGAGAACGTTCCCAAAAAGCGTATGCCTACTATACAAAATCTCGCCTGGCATGTCAATAGCCTGTTGTCCATCCGACGCGACGAAGTTGGACCAGTTGGGCAATGGGGTTTTGGCGTACAATGCAGAGGGGAGTGGCCTTGTTTAGGAGATAGGGGATATCGTACCCGATTTCGCGAGGTTGGCTCGAATTCACTACGGGCAGTCTCACCTTTTTTCGACCATTTTTACGAAGCTGAGCGCTCTTTTCGGCTTCCTGTAGGTCCCCAACTTGATACACTCACGAAGTCTTCATGGCCTGTCCAACCCTGCGTCTCTAGCCCGAATGATGGCCTCGGCTCGGTCGGCCACTTGAAGTTTACTGAAGATGTTGGAGACGTGATTGCGCACGGTCTTCTCGCTGAGCACCAGCCGGGCCGCGATGGCTTGGTTGGTCAGCCCTTGGGCGATGAGCGTCAACACCTCCCGCTCCCGCTCTGTGAGTTCGGGAAAGGCGGCCAGGGAGGGGTGCGAGGGCGCGTGGGCGAAGTAGTGCATGATGCGGTCGGCGATGGTGGGGCTGAAGATGGCTTCACCGTTGGCGACCGCCCGCACAGCGCGCAGCGTTTCTTCCCCTTCGGCCCCTTTCAACAGGTAGCCTCGGGCTCCGGCCCGCATGGCCGAAAACACTGTGTCGTCGTCGAACATGGTGAGCACCAGCACGGTGATGTTCGGGTTTTCGTTCCGAATGCGCCGTGTTGCTTCGATGCCGTTGAGCTCGGGCATGTTCAAGTCCATGAGCACGACGTCGGGCTGTCGTTCCAGGGCCATTTTCACGGCTTCGAGGCCAGTGGTCGCCTCGCCTACCACTTCTACATCGGGCTCGCCTTGCAGCAGAGCCCGCAGGCCAAACCGAAACACGGGGTGATCGTCGGCAATCAATACGCGGATGAGGTCAGGTGAACTCATGAGGTCTCCTCTATCGGCAACCATGCTTCCACGAGGGCACCGCCAGCCGAGCTCCGCCCCAGGCTGAAGTGTCCTCCCAGCGTCGTCACACGTTCTTGCATGGAACGCAGCCCCACGCCTTTCCGAAGATTGGGCGGAAGGCCGCGACCATCGTCCTCGATGGTTACGCACAGGCAATCCCGTTCCAGTCTCAGGGCAACGCGGCAGGTGCGGGCGTGGGCATGGCGCACGACGTTGGTGAGACCCTCCTGCACGATGCGAAAGGCTGCCACTTCCACGGCCGCTGGCAAAGGTGGCAAGGGATCGGGCGCGTCGAAGGTGATGTGGACGCCGCTTCGGTTGTACCGCGCCGCGCTCTCCCGCAGAGCGCCGGGCAGCCCCAGGTCGTCCAGCGCGGGGGGGCGAAGATTGTACACCAGGCGTCGAATTTCCCGCACCGCATTCTGGGATTGCTTCTGGAGTTCCCGCAGAATGGGGACAGCCGCTTGGGGGTTGCTCTCCATGAGGCGAATCACCGCATCGAGGGCCAAGGGGAAGCTGGCCAGATACGGACCAAGCCCATCGTGCAGGTCGCGCCGCAGGCGGCGGCGTTCCTCTTCGCGGGCCGTGACCAGGCGCTGATTCGAGCGGCGCAAGTCGGCTGTAAGGCGCGCGGCATGGGTGACGGCGCCGGCTTGGCGTGCGATATTTTCGAGGAGCGCTATGTCCGTTTCATGGAACGTTTCCCCGCGCCCTCGTGGGGCTGCCAACAATTGCCCCACGATCTCCCCCTGGTAGACCAACGGGAAAGCCATCACTTGATGGTCCGGCTTGCCATAGGTAGTGACCATACTCAGACCGTCCTCACTTTCCAGCCCTACCCCCACGTATGGCAGCTTCAACTCCCGAGCCACCGTCTCCGCCATCGCGCTCAGCATGGCCTCTGGCGTGGCCGCCGCCTCCATGCGTGCGCCCATTTCCGAGAGCAGAGTCAGCGGATGGGCACGACGGCCATACAAGATCTGGTTGGCGCCCCGTTGCAAGCGGGTACGCAGAGGATGGAAGACAATGCCGACCACCCCAGCCGCGACCATCGCCGCAATCCAGTTGCTGCGGTTCTGGACGAACATGCTAACGGCGCTTACCGTGACGACATAGAGCCCCACGATCGACGCCACCAGGACACCGTAGACCAGTGTGCGGTTGATGATAAGGTCAATGTCATAGAGCCGATAGCGCAGGATGGCAACGGCGACGGCGACGGGCATCGAGAATGCCAGAACAGCCAGGGCGATATTGGCCAACGGCCCGGAGAAGTGCCCCACTATTCCCGCAAAGGAGACAAGGACAGTCGCGAAGGCAAGCCATTTGAGCTGATGCCGTGTCACGGCGTCCTGGGTGCGGCGGTATCGCACGATCAGCGAATTGGCGGCGACGAGCATGAGGAACATACCTATCAGGGGAATGACGACACGGGGATCGAACGAAGTGACGAACGTGCCCCGCAGGGCTTCCACGCCGAAGGGGTTCTCGATGTCGCCGTTGTTGGGCAGAGGGCCGGGGGCGAGAATCATCCACGCTGCACCCAGCAGCGTCCACACAACACCCAACCACGCCACGATGCGCCAGCGCGGAGAGAGAAAGTGCCCATCGGGAAAGAGCAAGGGGATGAAAATCGCCATCAAGGCGTAGGACACAATCCAGAGCCAGTTGAAGAGCCCGGCCACGAGGATGCCGACGGGCAGGAGGTGTGGCCGGACGTATAAAGCATAAATGGAAAGTCCCTCGCTGACACCGGTCAAGCCCGCGCCCAATCCCGTGATGAGCAACATCCAGCCGATAGGGTGGCGGGGGTGACGCCGTGTAATGAGCAGACCGTTCAGGGCAGTCGATACCCCCATCAGCGACTGAAAGCCCCAGAAGCCCCAGCGGTCCGACTTGGGCGCGTCACGGTTGAGGACGAGAAACACCACCCCCACAAAACTAATGAGGAACACAAAGATGCCGAGGGCCATCGAGGCCCAGGTGAGAGGGAATCCTCGTATGCGCCAGTCGTTCCAACTGGCCCTTTTTTCATTCCAGCGCGCTTGATTCGCCATGGTTGATTATACCCACATATCGGCGCAGGGCACAATCGCATGTTGTAGCAATCCAGCCAATACCAACTTCCATTTCGATTGGCCAACCGCATCGTCTCTTCACGATCATCTTGTTCTAAATCAAAACCATGCGCCAAACACGGCCGAGGTTGAAGGGCAGACGCTGCCACGAGTCGCCGTAGTTGGTGGAGTGCCAGACTTCGCCGTTGCTTAGTCCGGCATACACATGGCCTGGCGCGGCGGGGTCGGTGATCAGGGAGTAAGCCAGATAGGACATGGGCTGAGGGAGCCCGCCGCCTAACTTCTCCCAGGGCGCGCCGCCGGCCTTGCGAAAGATGGAGCTGTTGGCTGCACCGTCCACGTGCGCCTGGGGGACCCTCTTCCAGCCAATGGGCCCGGCCGAGACGTACCAGACCTCAGGCCGTTCCGGATCGGCCGCGCAGGCCCAACCGTAACGCCGGTCGAGGCCCTCGCGCGGCTGTTCCCACGTGCGCCCGCCGTCTCGCGACACGGCTGCCCCTCGGCCACCAGCCTCGTATACCCAGTTCCCCTTCCGGGCGTGAAATGTGAGGGTGTGGCAATCGCGAATGGCCCCCTTGCGGTGGTTCGACCAGGTGCGCCCGCCGTCCTCGCTGCGCACCACCGCGCCAAATTCAATGCCAGCCATGAGAACGTGTGGCTCCGTTGGGGAGATCGCCAGCGCTATGACGTAAGCCCTCCAATCGGGCGGCTCAGCGGGGGAACACCAGAAGCGACGACCCTGAATGTCCCGAATGTGTTGAAAGGCCTCCAATTCTCGCCAGTGGACGCCCCCGTCCTCGCTCTTGAAGACCGCCGGAGGTTTCGTGCCTGCGTAGAGCACGCCCGAACGGTGAGGGCTGACGGCCAGGGACTTGACGATGTGTCCTGCCATCCCAACAGGGCGCCAAGTGCGCCCATCGTCATCAGAACGAAGGATGCCGTTGTGGGTTCCCGCATACACGCGGTTCGGGTGGGTGGAGTCTGGAGTCAAGCAGGCGACCTTGTACTGGGCGGTGTGAGAGGTTACCTCCCAGTTTCCGTTGGCCATGCGTTCGGCGCGCGTGATAGTGGTGCTATGCGCATTGAGAAAAACGGTCGTCATAGGTTCGCTCCCCGTTGGCTGACGAAGGTTGGTCGTTCCAGCAGGGCAAACACGGCTGCGAACACGGCGTTCAGGAGCAGGATGTAGGCAAAAAACTCGGCCACCACGGCCCACCCCGCGGCCGAGATATCGACCAGGCCAATAATGGCAACGTTCATGCCCAGGAAAAGCATAAGCAGCACTGTGGAGAGCAGCATCGCCCCGACCTGCGTCAAACGGCGGGCGCCGAAAATAAGCGTTTCCACGGCCGCGGTGAACACGGTGAAGAAGGCGGTAAGCGGCAAGGCCTGGGCCGTGAGTTCGGAGGGCGGAGGTCCGTCAGCAATGAGTGCCGCCATGGTGATGACGGGCTCGAAGATCAGAACCGACGTCAGGGCCAGGAGCAAGAATGCGCCGTCGTAGAACAGGTTGTACGCCAACCAACGCCTCAGCGAGGCGCTAGGCGTCAGCAGGGTATAACTCCAGCCCAGGTACATGCCGCACGATGCGCCCACTAGCGCCATCAGCGGGAGGGAGAACCAGATGTTGCTGGTGAACAGGTGATGAGCGACCGTGAACACCACCACGGCGATCACTCCCGCGATGGCACCGGAACGGATGATATGGCTTGAGCGGGCAAGTGTCGCTGTCTCTTGGTGGCGTATCATTGGTGGCCTCACTTTTTCACAACCATGAGAAGGAACAGGCTGGGCGGCCAAATGAATAGATGGTCATGATGCCCCCTTCTGTTTCATTCTCAGCCATCTCTCCACGTCCAGCATGTCCGCGCACACCGCTCGCGAGGCCTCTTGCAATTCCCGAAGGCCCTGCGGCCCTACGCCGGCAATCCAGCGCTTCATCCACCGAAACATAATGATGAGTTCATCGCCCGCTATCTTGCGGAAGAGCCACAGGGGCAGCGGCACTCGAAACGGTTTCTTTCCGGTGATTGTCTGAAACGTCTTCCGGCTTTCGCCCAGACTTTTCACATCACCGCACAGGATGACCTCGCGGCCCGTCCATTTCTCCGGATTTTCGAAGATGGTAGCGTTGGCGATGCCGATGTCTCGCACCGCGACCCAGGGGAAGAGAGTGTCCCAGCCCATGATTTTCGGCGCGATGCCCCAGATGCCCATCGGCGGGAAGAACTCTTTTTCGGTCATCAACTCCATGAAAGGCACAGGACGAACGACGGTGAACGGAATTCCCAACGACGCCATGTATCGTTCGATGACGCGCTTGTTGTCGAAGTGGGGAACGCCGGAGTGGTCTTCCCCGATGCCTGCCGAGGCGAACACCAGGTGCTCGACCGCGGCCGCCCGGGCCGCGTCGGCCACGTGTTTGCCCTGCCGCACCTCGCCATCGGGCCCGCTCACTTGCCAGTTCTGAACGCTGAGGACCCGCCGGAAGCCGTCGAAGACCCGCTCCAGCGAAGCGGGGTCGTCCATGTCGCCCTGGACGACCTCCACACCCAGCGCGGCCAGGGCGCTTGCCTTCTCGCTCTCCGGGGTGCGTGTCACCGCACGCACCTGCCAGCCCCGCTTCACCATCTCTCGGCTGGTTGCTCCGCCCACGTTGCCCGTGGCGCCAAAGATCAGAACTCGTTTATCGCGCATTTTGTGCTCCTTTTTGGAGGATTTTGTTCTGCTGATGGGTCAGTGCAGTGACTTCGCACACGCTGTGCTCTATACCACCATGCCGATGACCGCAAGCACCATGAGAACGGCCGTTATGCGGGTGCCCAGGGCAATGCGGGCCTGATGCTGCTGCATCTGCGCCATCTGTTCTGGCGTGGGTGGGCTGTTTTGGGTTGCAATGGTCGCGCCCAAGGCCACCAATTGCTTGACCGAGCGGCCCTGAAAGTAGGAACCCGTGAAAAACGCCAAGAAGCCCGCCAGCGCGCCCAATGTGAGGGGGAATCTGGAACCGAACATCGTCGTGATATCGAAGCCGTACACGCGCCAGTACATCGCCAGCCCTGCCAAGACGGTGATAATGCCGGAAAGGGCGATGACCTGTGGAAAGCGCGTGTTGCTAGCCAACACCTGCATCACTTGGTTGCCAGCCTGCCCAGTGTGCTCGATGACGGGTTCCAGGAAGAAAAGCATAAAGAATGTCGTCCCTACCCAGAAAATGGCCGCAGAAATGTGGATGAGTCTTAGAAGCACAGTAAGATCCATGAGAATTCTCCCTTTATGCGCTTACGAGGTTGCTGCACAGGCCTCAGCAGGGTCGCGGAACCAAAAGTGCACGGTCCAATGCTCGAACTCCATGCCCGGATGCCCCTGTTCCAGGTGCTCCCATGGGGGCGCGGGCTGTTCGGTCAGGCTTTCCAGCTCTATGCCGATGAGCTGGCCGTCAGGATCGAAGAGAAGAATCAGCGGACTTGGCTGTTCTCCCGCCATTTTGATGAAGTGTCGTCCCATCTGGGGCACGCACTGGCCAGGGTCAACGTCAATCCAGCCTTGCTCCAGGGCCTCTTTTTCCGTGGTGGGCACGTTGTCAAAGGTGCCGTAGGTAGCCACGACACGGTCGCCGATGGAGATGTTCTCCGACTTCGCGGCTGTGTTGCACCCTCCCAAAATAAGAACCGCCAGGACGCCGAGAACGAAGAAAACACTTCGTTTCGTGAAAATCATTCTTACTCTCCTTTCACTTTTGTGTTTTGCTCGCTTGGATACAGTGTACAGCCCGTCTTTCCCGCTGTCATGAGACTGGCGTCCTGATTCCGTTAGGACAAAATGTCCCTTGGGGGGCTACCAGCAGAGAAACTCGTGCACGTGGAACAGTGCAACCATCTCACCGGGGGCGAACGATGCACACATGCGAGCGTGAATAGGATGACAGCGATTGCTTGTGCGAGAGGTATCGAATCGTATGCAGACAGACAACGTCCACTTGAGGGGCATTCCCGTGGCACAGGAAAACCGGAAAGAAGTCGAGCGGTTCGTTGAGTTGGCCTGTGTTTGAGGGATAGGGAGTAGACTTCAGCGTGCTCAATTTGCTCGTTTTGCTGGCAATCTTGGCGCTGGTGTGGAGCAAGTTCTTTTCGATCAGGATGGCAATCACCAGCAACTTCATCTGGAATCGCCTGTGGACGTTTCCCGAAAGTCGCCAGCGCTCCTTCATAACTCAGTTGCGAGAAGGCTCGTGTGCGAACATTGGCTCAGGGGGCCTCGAGCCGCTGTACAATCCGACAGGTATTCGAGGGGGCCGAAGGAGAAACTGGATTGGATGCGTTGCGCTCTTGGCACAGTCTCCCAGGTGACCAACCAACGGTTGGTGATACCAAGAAAACTGCCACGTTCAGGAGCCGCGTCAACTTCCAAAAGGTATCTAGCGTCGGTATTCGCCCCGCGTTCCATATCATCGGCGGGCGCGAACGATTGGGGTACGAAGATGACATACCCTCAGCAACAGATCGTGAGATCCCAGGGCGCTGGCGTGATTGTCCACGCACCCTCGTTGCGCAACGTGTGCTACATCGTCAGGCGGGCGAGCATGCACATCCAGCTCGATATGCCAGTCTTGCCACCTGTGTGACCAGAGATCTGTCCCCCCACAATGCGCTGTGTGTCCACCAGACGTTCAAACCAAATCGTGTCGGTACTGAATGACCACGGTTCCGTGTGGCGTTGTTGACGTCCGAAAGTATCGACACGAAATGGAAGGATGGTTCACTTTATCCCAGTGGCTCGACCTTCTCCAAAGAACGGTTTGCCTTGATATGAAGTACATAATTCAGCGCAAGCAACCCCATCATCGTAATGATGATAAGGTAATTGACGAGCAAATAGTTCTCGAGTGATTCCTTCAAATGGAAGAACGTATCGAAAGTATTGATCAGAGTAAAAATCACGAAACTTATAATTTGTGCCAATATGTTATTGGACTTTGGACAACTTTCCAAAATGAAAGCGGAACAAGGTGAGGGGGGAAGACAAAGAGAACAGAGCCACCGAGGGATGCAGGGTGGTGACGAGCGCTTGACCAAAGGACAAACGAGCCGCAAAAAGCCGTCAAGCGGCCTGTTTG
>WFOS01000063.1 GCA_015487975.1 Ardenticatena sp. | reverse complement strand
CTGCACGGCGAGTGGATGGGGTGCGCAAGGGAGACAAACGCACCCCGCCTGACCTCGAGAGGCAAGCACGCCTGACGTTACTTAAGGCGCGACGCACCTGCCAGGTGCGTCGCGCCTCCTAAGGCAACGTTCTCCAGCGGTGAGCAGGCGTTCCAGGGGAACTGGCTGGAAGCGGTGATGGCCCCACTAGGCTCAGGCTGCCCGGTAGATGCGCCACAATACGCCCTCTTCGAGGCCTGGGGCGCCTCTGGCTTGCCTTTTCCACGCTCTATCTCGTCTCTTCCCATCCCCCACCACGTTTTGGGTAATCACCAGACGTCAAGGGGTATCATTCATAGCGCAGGGCTTCCGCGGGGGGCACACGAGCGGCGAGCAGGGCGGGCACGATCGCAGCGCATAGGCTCAGCCCCAGCGCAAAGAGCAGGCTCCACAGGGCGAACGAGGGGACGAAGAGGAAGGGGATCGCAAAGAGCACGCGCTCCATGGTGGCGACAAAACTGCGTCCCAGTAGGATGCCGAGTACCAGCCCAATCCCCCACCCCACGAGCGCGTAGGCAATGGCCTCGCTTCCAAAGATCAATAAGAATTCACGCATCGTGCTGCCCAGTGCCCGCAAAATGCCAATTTCGCGGCGGCGTTCGATGATACCCAACGTCAACGTGTTGAGAATGCCCAGTCCCCCAATCAAACCGACGAGGAGCAGCATGGCACGCAGTGCCAGCGCCAGAATGCGGCTTTGCCGCTCGGCGGCTTCACGTTCGGCGGCCGCAGGTTCGCCGACCGGACGCACGTCGGCAAAGCGCCGCTCGATTTCTGCCAATACCTGTTCCACAGTGGAAATGTCGTTCGGGCGTACACGCAGGGCGAAGATGTTGGCATACCGTTCTCGCTGGATGAGGCGGGTCAGCGTGGCATGAGGCAAGAAGACCTTGGCAGTGATGGTACTCCCCAGGAAGATGCTGTTGTCGTGGACGATGCCGCGCACGTGCAATGTCAACCGTTGGTCGCCAATGGCAACCACCATGTTCTCGCCAGGGGCAAGCTGGCGTTCGGTGGCAAGGTCGGCGCTGATGACGACCCCAAGCGGGTCTGCGGGATCGAGCCAGCGCCCGGCTTGCAGACGTGGCTGGTAGAGCGTGGTGGATGGAGGCATGCCCCAGCACCGCGCTTCGATGTAGGCTGCCCAGCAATCGCGCAGAAGCCATGCTTCGGCTTGTTCGACATGCGGCACACGTTCGAGCGACCGTGCGAGCTGGGCTGTGCTATGTGTGCGTGTGATCAACCAAGCATCGGCCGTGTACATCGAAAAGACGGTTTCGATGGTCTGGTTGACGCTCGCTTCGGTACTGAGGGCGCCAAGAAAGCCGGTGACGCCCGCGCCAATGGCGCCAATGGTGATGAGCGTGCGTAGGCGACGGCGCAGCGTGTTGCGCAGTGCCATGACGACAAGGGGGGCGCGGGTGCGTAGTGGGTGCAGCCAGCGTTCCAGGCGAGGGAGTGCTCTCTCTTCGGCAAGCCCATATGTGCCGAGCGCCAGCCGCACGGGGATGGCTGTGGCGTGCCAGGCAGGCACCAAACCGCTGAACAGGGCTGTTGCGCTGCCAACCGCGATGCCCCCTAGCAGGGCGATTGGTTCTAATGTGAAGGGGGGGGTGATGTTGAGCAGACTGCCGATCTGGCGCATCAGCACGAACCCGCTCACGCTTCCCACCAGAAGTCCCAGAAGTGTGCCCAAGCCACCATACAGTGCCGCGAGTAGCAGGACCCACGCCAGCACCTGAATGCGCGTGGCGCCAAGCGTTTTGAGGATGGCGATTTCGTTTGCGCTTTCGATGACGATGGCGTTGATCGTGGCAGTAACCAGAAAGCCCCCCAATGCCAGCCCTAACACGGCGAAGAGCATGAGCAAGAGCAGCAGCGCGTCTAGTTCGCGCTTGCCGGGGTAGGTGCCGGGTGGGCGGATGGTTGGGGCTCCGTGCACAATGGCGCGTGCGGTGAGCAGGCGACCAATGGCATCGGCTGCACGTTGGCGGTCGGCATTGGCGGTCAGGCGAACGTAGAGACGGTTGCCGCCGGTGGTGTCGAGCAGGCGTTCCAGGGCGCTGGCGGGGACGAACAGGTCGGGCACGCCACTCAATGTTGCGGCGATGGAGATGGGTTGACGTGCCAGCCCAACGATGGTGAAGGTGTACGGGCGTCCATCGGGTGCGCGGACGCTGACGGTTTCGCCGATATGCAGGCCTGCGGCGGGCTCGACGACGGCTTCGTTTGGGATTCGTGGCCAGCGTCCTTCAACCAGTTCGATACGGTTGATGCGTTGCTGCTCGAAATCGAAGACACCTACCATGGCAAACGTGAACGCGCGTTCCCCGGCCTGGCCGCGTGCAAAGTGGAACAGGCGAACTTCGGCGGCGACGACGTTGGGCAGGCGCGCCACGATACGCGCAATGGAAGGCGGGGCTTCTCGGGTGGCGATGGTGATGTCGGCGAGGGCTGCGTGCTGTGCGATGTTGGCTTGCACGCGGGTGAACCCTTGCGCCGTGGTGAGGATGGCGACGACGCCAGCAACGCCAATCAACACGCCCGCTACGGTCAGCAGCGAGCGCAATGGGCGGCGGACGATGTCGCGCCAGGTTTTGTGCAACAGCCAACGGGGCATGAAAAACCGCCTCTCAGTGCCGACGGAGCGACCTGATGAAGCGGCACACGGTGCTTACAGGCCGCGATACGTCCACAAACGATTGGCGCCAAAATTCCAGAAGAGCACCAGCCCAATGGCAAAGGCTTTGGCGAAGTTGTAATCCCACGGGTGGGGAATGTGCGTGCCCAGAACGTGCAACACGGCCGTGAAAATGGTCTGGTTCAGCAGAAGCCCTATCAGGTTGACAGTGAAGAATTGCCCCAGCTGCGTGGTGATGGGGCGGCTGCGGCTTTCGGGGAACGACCAGAGACGGTTCCAGGTGAAGTTGCTGATCACTGCCGCTGTGAACGAGAACGGGTTGGCGAGAAGCGGCGAAAGTCCAACCACAAGCACGAGCAGATTGAGAACGCTAAAATCCACAATCGCGCCAACAGCGCCAACAATCGCAAACTTGATGAAACGTTTGATTTCGCGTTTGTTTTCCACTGCCAAAGCAAGGAGTTTCTGGGCACCGTCGATGCTCGATGTGTTGTTCATCGGCCATCATCCTCATTTACATAAAATTTGGCGATATGCGCCAGGCCGCGGAGATTATACGATGTTTGCATGGCGTGGCAATTGAGCCCATTTTGCCCATTTGCTCATTTGAAAGCAGATGCTATGTTGACATGGCGAACCAAAATGGAACACGTGGGGGACGTTTTTATGCGTATCGGCTTCATTTCAACACGACTCAACGGCACAGATGGCGTTTCGCTCGAAGTTGAAAAGTGGGACAAAGTGCTCCGCCGCATGGGACACGAGACGTTTTACTGCGCGGGCGAATTAGGGGGCTATGCGGCTGGTGGCACGCTCATCCCGTTGTTGCATTTCAACCATCAATCCATTCTGGCACTCGGGCGGCGGGCATTTGGCCCCAATGGTGACGAATCACCAGATGCAGTGATCGATGACATTTACCGCATTGCGGATGAAATTCGGCCGCCGTTGCGCGACTTTATCCGTAAAAACAAACTCGACCTCATCATTGTGCAAAATGCGCTGACCATTCCCATGAATTTGCCGCTCGGGGTGGCACTGACGGGCTTGATTGCCGAATTGGGAATCAACACGATTGCGCACCACCACGACTTTTACTGGGAGCGGGACCGCTATCAGGCGGCGCGTATTTTGCGCTTGCTGGATACGAATTTCCCAGCACGGTTGCCTACCATTCGCCACGTCGTCATCAACAGCATTGCCCAAAAGCGCTTATTGGCGCGGCGTGGCATTGAATCGGTCGTGATTCCCAATGTGTTCGATTATTCCACGCCGCCACCTGGTATCGACGAATACAATCGCGATTTTCGCCAGGCGATTGGGCTGAGGGAAGACGACCTGTTCGTGTTGCAGCCCACACGTATCATTCGGCGCAAAGGCATTGAGATGGCGATTGAATTGGTGCATCGTCTGCGTACTCCATGTGCGAAATTGGTCATCACGCATTCAGCTACCGACGAAGGGCTGGACTACTGGCGCTGGTTGCAGAGCGAAGCGCGAATGATGGGCGTGGATATGCGGCTGGTAGACGACCTGATTCGCCCCGAGCGCACCATGGAAGATGGGCAGAAGCGGTATTCTCTGTGGGATGCGTATGTCCATGCGGATTTCGTCACCTATCCAAGCATGTACGAAGGGTTTGGCAACGCGCTGCTGGAAGCGATGTACTTCAAGAAGTTGATTGTGATCAACCGGTATCCTGTGTACAACGCGGATATTCGCCCGTTGGGGTTCGAATTTGTGGAGCTGGATGGTTTTGTAAGCGAGGAAGCAGTGGAAATGACCCGCGAGTTACTCGCAAAGCCCGATGTGGTGCGCATGATGACCGAAAAGAACTTCGAGATTGCACGCCAGCACTTTTCCTTGGAAGTGCTGGAAGAAAAATTGCGCCAGGTATTGGCCTCATTCTGAGCAAGGCAACCAATCGCAAAGGAGCCGACGATGCGTATCGGGATGGTGCATTATGCTGGGCCGCCTCTCGTAGGCGGTGTCGAGCTCACAATGTATCATCACGCGCGAGTGTTGCTGACGCTGGGGCACGAGGTGGTTGTGGTGGCGGGGCGCGGAGAGGCGTGCGTGCCTGGTATGGTCTTTCACCAGGTGCCGCAGGTGGGATCGCGTGGGGCGCGTATCGAAGCCATCAACGCAACCCTGGCGCGTGGTGAAATTCCCGACACGTTTGAGCCGCTGGTAGCGGAAATTCGTGCAGCACTGTTGGACGCCCTGGGTGCATGTGATGTGGTGATTGGCCATAACTTCTTTACGCTGCATAAGAACCTGGCGTTGACCACTGCCGTCTATCGCATGGTGACGGCACGAGAAGGCCCCCCCTGGATTGCTTGGCATCACGATTTTGCATGGTTGCGCCCGCAATATTTGCCCGAATT
Source organism: Ardenticatena sp. (assembly GCA_015487975.1). GTDB lineage: Bacteria > Chloroflexota > Anaerolineae > Ardenticatenales > Ardenticatenaceae > Ardenticatena. The sequence continues at coordinate 4,295 of WFOS01000063.1, read as the reverse complement.
GCACGCAGGCGAGCCGTGGGAATTGCTGCGCTGCCCCTGGCCTGGGGTGCGGCATGTGACTGTCAGTGCCGCCCAACGTGCCGACCTGGCACGTCTCTATGGCATAAGTGCGGAGATGATTACGGTTGTGCCGCCAGGCGTCGAGCCAACGACGTTGTGGCGGTTGCCGCCCCGCATTGCCGATTTGGTAGCACGTTGGGGACTTTTGCAGGCGGATGTCGTCTTTCTCCTTCCAGCGCGTATCACACGGCGCAAGCAGATTGAGCGGGCGCTGGAATGGTTGGCAGCAATGCGTACGCTCACAGGCGAGGATGCGCGGCTGGTCGTTACGGGGCCGCCGGGGCCGCACAACCCTGCCAATCAGGCATATTTTCAGGCGTTGGTAGCACTGCGGGCGCAGTTGGGCCTTGCCGATGCAGCGCATTTTGCGTATGAAGCTGGTGTCGAGCCGACGGATGAAGAAGTGGCTGCGCTCTATCAGGTGGCCGATGCGCTCATGTTCACCAGCAAGCAAGAGGGATTTGGCATTCCCGTTCTGGAAGCGGGGGTATTGCGCCTGCCCATCTTTGCGACTGATTTGCCCCCCTTCCACGAAAGTGTTGGAAGCGAGGCGCATCTTTTTGCACCGGAAACGCCACCAGAAAAGGTAGCGGCGGCAATTGCCCAGGCATTGCATCACGACAAGGCACTACGATTGCGCAAGCGCATGTTGCGCGAATTCACCTGGCAGCGCATTGTAGAAGACCGCCTATTGCCACTGGTGCAGATGACCAAACAGGCATGACCAGTGGCAATGGGCGCTGGTCAGAACCAATCTACTTCGTGGATGTAGAGGGGCAGTATGCGGATGCGTTCATCGAGGCAGGCGCAGAGGTTTGCTAAGGCGTGCCAGCGCCCGATGAGGCGGGCGTGTTGTGTCGAAAGTGCCCCGCTGTACCAGCCGCCCAACGTGGCGATGCCGGTTTGCACGTCTGGCGTGGCACCGACACCTTTGGTCAGCATGCCACGCATGAGTGCCGATGCGTAGCCGCGCCGACGGTGAATGGGACGCACGCTCACGCTGGAAATCAATGCGGTTGGCAAATCCTGGCCGCAGATACTCAACGTGCGTTCGAAAAGAGTGAGCACGGCGACGAACTCGCCGTGCTCTTCCCACACACGAACATGCCGCCAGTCGAACCGCCGCCTTCGGCGTAGCGCACCGCACAATCGGCAACGTGTGTGCTCCTTTCAGCCTGCATTGGTGGTTTGTGGGTCGGGTAGTGCCATGATGTTCGCAATTGGCCGCAGCGTGAACCACCATTGCTCGCGTGGGCGCTCGTGTTCTTTGTCGATCATGCGCTCGAAATCGGCCATGTCGTGGAATTGCACCGTGCCCCCTTCCAGCCCGATGAAGGCGGCAGCCGGAATCCGTTTCGTGGCTTGCTCGATCAGGAACTCGATGCAGTGTGTTGCGAGCCGTGCTGCCTGGACACGGTCGAATGGTTTGGGGTCGCCCCCCTGCTGGATGTGCCCCAAAATTGCCTGTCGCACATCGAAGAGGTCACCCCCTTCTTCTTCGAACAAGGCACACATGAATTGGGTCGTGTAGATGGGGTTGGCGAATTCGTTACGGATGAGCAGCCCAATCCGTTTGCCACTGAGGAAGCCGGCACGCAGGTTTTCCAAATCGCGTTGCAAGTCGGCCAACTTGATGCCTTCTTCTGGCAGATAGACACGCTCAGCACCCGTTGCCATCCCGCTCATGAGTGCCAGATAGCCGCAGTAGCGCCCCATCACTTCCACAACAAAGACGCGATTGGTGGCCACGCCAGATTGCTTGATTTTGTCCACGTTTTCGATGATGCTGTTCAGGGCTGTATCCGCGCCGATGCTCAATTCGGAGCCGGGCAGGTCGTTGTCGATCGTGGCGGGCAGGCAGACGATGGGAATCGTGAGCGCTGGGTAGTTGGGGCGGGCGGTGTAGAGTTTGTGGGCAGCCTGATACCCGGCAAATCCCCCAATGACCAGGATAGCGTCGATACGATGGCGTTCGATATTGCGGGCGATGGCGTAGAGCTCACCGCCTGTGGGAATTTTACGGTTGGTGCCGAGTTCCGACCCGCCCATGGGCGCCCACCCGTTGACGCTCATCCATTCCATTTGGATGAAATCACCATCGATCAGCCCCTGAAAGCCGTTGCGCACGCCAATGACCTGGTGCCCGCGATCCAGTGCAATGCGAACAGCGGCGCGAACGGCGGTGTTCATGCCAGGGGCGGGACCGCCTGCGTTGAGGATCGCAATGCGAAGTGGGGTTTGACCTGGCGGCGGCGGGTGGGGCAGGGAACGCACAAGTGTGCGCACAATACGGAAGGCTTCTTCGAAGCTGGGGCCGCGCAATTCCATCGCGCGCTCGTAGTCGTGTGCTTTGATGGCGTCGTAGACAGCACGTGTTTTTTCCAGAGATTCACTCAGCGGCGTGAGTGAAACGCGGTTGCCACGCAGCCCCACAACGACAGGTTCTTCATCTCCGGTTGCGGTGTACAGATGTTCGACGGCATGGTAGCCGAGAATCGTTCCGAGATTGCGGTCGAACGCGCTAGGGGAACCGCCGCGTTGCACGTGCCCCAAAATCGTGGTGCGCACTTCTTCTTGCAAGCGTTCTTCGATGACTTGGCGTACATACTCGCTGCTGATAGGGTTGCCGTTGCGGTCACGTGCCCCCTCTGCAATCACGACGATGCTGTCGCGGCGGCCAATGGCACGCCCACGGCGCAACACGTCGCACATTTTGTCTTCCCAATTTTCGACGTTGGGCGGGCTTTCGGGAATGAGGACCCAATCGGCGCCACTGGCAAGCGCCCCCATGAGCGCGAGGTAGCCGCAGTTGCGCCCCATCACTTCGACCACGAAAGAGCGTTGGTGGCTGGCGGCGGTGCTGGTGATGGCATCGATGGCATCCACAATGCGGTGTAAGGCCGTGTCGGCGCCGATGGTCATATCGCTGCCGAACATGTCGTTGTCGATCGAGCCAATCAAGCCGGCGATGCGCAGCCGCGGGTATCGTGCGGCGGGCCCTTCGAGCGTGCCACTTCTCACCAGTTCGGCGACCAGTTCGGGCCATTCTTGCCAGAAAACGTATGCACCGGTCAGGCTCCCATCGCCACCGATGATCACGAGGTTGTAGATGTCGTGCTGAATGAGGTTGAAAGCAGCCTGGCGGCGTCCTTCGCGTGTGCGGAACTCGGCGCTTCGTGCCGTCCCGATGATGGTTCCCCCTTTGTGCAGGATGCCGCCGACGTCGTACCAGCTCAGTTGTTCGAAGAAACGTCCACCTTCGACGAGCCCTTTGTAGCCTTCATAAATTGCCCATGATTCCCCCCCACGGGCAATGGTGGAACGCACGACGGCACGCACGGCCGCGTTCATTCCGGGCGCGTCGCCCCCACTAGTGAGGACACCAACACGGAAGGGAGTCGTCGAGTGAGTCATAGGTTCGTTGGCCTCCTTGTTTGATGGTTGCATCTTGTACGACGGAAAACGACTCGAGGACCCCTTCGTCCTGAGGATTAGCGCTCACTGTGTTCCCAGTATGCGAGGGCATTGGCCAATCGGTTGGCGCTCCAATGGCCTCGCACCCGGATACGGCGTAAGGTGAGCAGGGTATCGGTGGAGTGGGTGATGCCGCCTTCGGTGGTGACGGCAGCCCAGTAATGAGCCGACCGAACGATGTCGGTCACGTGTTGTGTATAACGCCCGCCAGGATAGGAGAACACTTCGGGCCGAAACCCGAGTTGGTTGGCAATAGATTCGCTGGAACCGAGAATTTGCCAAATGAGATAGTCATCATCTTTGCCGCGCAGATCGACATGGTCGCGGGCATGTGAACCGATTTCCATACCGGCGGCGCGCATGTCGCGCAACTGGTCCCATGACATATAGCCCGGACGTCCGGTGTCGGGGTTGTTGGTGACGATGAAGAATGTCCCGACGTAGCCGAATTCTTGCAGGATGGGGAACGCATTGGTGTAGTTGTCTTCGTAGCCATCGTCGAAGGTGAGGATGATCGGTTTGGGCGGCAATGGTGTACCGCGCGTCAGGGCATAGACAAGGTCATGCAGGGTGATGGTTTGATAGCCTTGCGATTTCAGGTAGGCAAGGTGTTCGCGAAAGCGTTCCGGCGGGACGCTCAAATCGCGGCGGAGCGCATCGGCGTTGGGTGGTGGCGTGCTGATGTAATGGTACATGAGAATGGGCACCCGTACGGTGCGGGCTTGTCCGTCGGGTGTTGGCCAGGGCGTGGGGGTTGGGGG
>WFOS01000062.1 GCA_015487975.1 Ardenticatena sp. | reverse complement strand
CACCAGTACGTTCGCTGCGCTGGAGCCGTCGCTCTGGAAACAGACGGGTGAATGGACGCAACCATGCTCTCAGCGCGTCCTGTGTGGCTTTTTTATACGGGGCAGTGCCTTTTCGCTTGTTTGCAGCGATCTGGGGAATCACCAGTGATGGGCGTATAGGAATTTTGGGCTATGTAGGAGAAAAGGGAGGCTTGTCAACGGCTTTCTTTGTAGGTAGTATGCGCCACAAATGTGCGAGCCTCGAGGGGGATTGCGAGGGGGATTGTATGACCAACTCTCTTCGAATTGGAGTTGTTTCGGATACACATGGACGTTTGCATCCATCTATCCCATTTTTGTTTCGCGATGTAAAGTATATTTTGCATGCAGGTGATATAGGCAATCCGAACGTGATTCAAGCGTTGGAACAGATTGCCCCCGTGTATGCCGTAACAGGCAATGTCGATTGGGGGACGCGGCTTGAAGAATCGTATCCGCGCACGCTTACTTTGTCGATAGGGGGTGTCGATATTTACATGACGCACATTGGGGCAAATCCACGCACTTGGTTTTATGGATTGCCGTTGCCGCATCCACGGGTTGTGATCTTTGGGCATACACACGAACCGCTGGTAGAGGAACATCAAAGCATCTTGTTTCTCAACCCTGGAACGGCCGGCCAATCGCGGTATGGACATGGGCTAAGCGTGGCACGGTTGACGATCCAGAACAAGCAGCCTTCGGCGGAAATTATCGTCCTCGATGAAGGCTCGCTGCTGGATGCGTTGTGAAATTGGAAAATCCCACCATCATGTGGGAGCACGCGTGAAAAATGGTGTAAAAGGAGAGAGGTCAAGAGGAACGTGTTGGGTTGGTGGGTACTTTTTCTTATTTTGATCCTGTCAGGAAGCATGACGCTTGCCACAGCGTGGTTTGTGTGGCAGCGAAGTACTGTGGGTGGAATTCGTATCTTTACATTCATTTTGTGGGGATTGGCCTGGTGGTCGTTTGCATATCTGTTCGAATTGTTGGTCCCTTCTCTTGCTGTAGGGATGTTTTTCGCCAAATTGAAATATGTTGCTGTTGTTGCTATCCCACCACTTTCTTTTTTCTTTGTTGCTTCATATTTTTATCGTCTTGAATGGCGTCTGACGCGTTTTTCAACATTCGTTTTTTTCATCATACCGGTATTGACACTTGCCCTCGTCTGGACGAATGAAGCACATCGCCTTTTTTGGTCGAACTGGTATGTCGTGACCGTATGGGGGCGACGGATTTTGGAAAAAACACCAGGTCTCTGGTATTCGGTACACTCGGCGTATTCGTATGTGTTGCTCATCATAAGCCTCGTTGCCATTCTCTATCGCATGCGCTTTTTGCATGGCATCTATCGTCGTCAGGCTGTGTGGGTCTTTGCTTCGTCTCTTTTTCCACTTCTCGCCAATGTATGGTTCAACATTGCATATCGCACCGTCTCCGTCGACCCGACCCCCGTTTTCTTTTCGTTGAGCGCCCTGTTGATTTTTGCGGGCATGTACAGGAGCCATTTTTTGGAAATGGCACCGTTGCCGCAGGAATTGCTGGTCACGTCGCTCGAAGATGCGTGGATCGTTATCGATACGCAGGGGCGCATTCTCGACTTCAATGAGCCAGCACGCACGTTCCTGCAAGACGATGCCTTGGGAAAACCGCTGGTTGAGGGGCTGCTGTTTTCATTGCCGCAGTCTATCCAGTTCCCAAGTGATGAGTGGAAACAAGAAATCCAATGGCGTGAAAGAGGACGCTGGCTTGAAGCCCGTCTGAAGTCATTCACGACGGCAAGCGGTTCACGCGCGGGGTATATCCTCACGCTTCGAGATGTGACTGAGCGCAAAACGCGTGAAGTGTCGCAGCAACATGCCCTGGAACTTGAACGCGAGCATCATCGTTTGGCGGAACTGCTCGTGCAATTCAGCACCCATTTGACAGCGGCAACCACCCTTCAATCTTTTGGTGAAACCGTTGTCGAAGAAGCGGGGCTGATTTTCCGTTCCGACACCTTGCTTTTGTGGTTGTATGAGAATGAAGCGGTGCGCCATTGGTTTGGCTATCCATCAGACGTATTCACCTTTTCCGACCATGATTTTTTGTTTCAGAGGAATGCCCTGCATGACCTCTGGCACGAAACCGACCCCCACTTGCCGCTTGTCTCGTTCGCCTCTTCCTTACCGCCACGTTTACAATCTCACCTTTTGACGGTACTCCCGCGATTTGCACCGCTTTTGCTGATACCTATCCACGGGAAACGATTGCATGGTTTCTTGTTGGTGGGGCGCCGCACCCATGCCAACCTGGCATTTAGTGAAGCCGAATTGGAAGCCGCTGCAATTTTGACCTCTATCCTCAATACCAGCCTTGAAAACATCGAACTCATCGAGCAGCGCACAGCCCATCTTCAACGCATGCAACGCCTGATGGCATTGTCGAATCAGTTTCTCAAGCCCACGACGGTGCAAGATGTTTTGGTGCACATTGGTGAAGGCGTGCAGATGCTCACGGGGTTTCCCATATTGGGGGTGGCAACGCGGCGTGGAAAGGACGCATTTTGGTTTGTCTGGACGCAAAACATGACGTTTACGCTGGTTGAATGCCTGGAAACATGGTTGCAGAACGTGAACGAGTGGCAATTGCCATATCGTGCACTCTCGCGCGATGAATTGCCGAAGCACATACCACCATCCATGCGGCTGCACGGGTTGATGGTCTGGCCTTTGTTCTACCAGGATCGCCCCGAAGCGCTTGTTGTGGCAGCCACACCACATCCTGTGGTGTGGCCGGATGATTTGGATGAGGTGCTCTCGCTTTTTATGCGGCAAGCCTCGATGGCATTGCAAAACGCCTACCTTTGGACGGAAACGCAACAGCATAATGCCCATTTGGCAATGCTCAACATGGCAGCCCGCGAGATGAGCAGCACATTGGACCGCCATCGGCTGCTCGAGCGCATCTTGGAGCAGGCGGTACAAATGATGGCGTGTGAAGCGGGGACGCTCTTTTTGGTTGACGAGCAGACACAAGAACTTGTGTTCGCTTCTACTCTGGGACCTGTTGCTGAACACTTGCAAGGGCAACGGCTACCGCGTGGTGTTGGCATTGTGGGGCAGGCGATCGAACAGCGTCGAGTCATTGTTCATAACGAAGTGCAAACTGCAAAAGCATGGTTTCAACACACCGACCAGTCAACCGGATTTGTCACGCGTTCGCTTCTGGTGGTGCCGTTGATTGTGCAACGAAACGTCATTGGCGCTCTGGAAATCTTGAACAAACGACACGATGAAGGGTTCACTGACCAGGATCAACATCTGGCGACGTCGTTTGCCGCACAAGCCGCCATTGCACTGGAAAACGCCCGTCTGTTCGAGGAAACAGAGCGCCAGATTCGGGAATTGCAACTGTTGCATCGTGTTGCAGCACTGTGTGCCTCGGCCCAATCGGAAGATGAATTGTACACACGGGTGACGAATACGCTGCATCGGACAGTTCCTCATGTCATCAATCTGGGGGTATTGGTGCTGGATCATACCCAAGGCGTCTTGCAAGTGCATCATTCCTATGTCTTCGATACCCCCAAGCATGGGCAGGTGATTGTACCAGTAGGAGAAGGTATCACAGGTTGGGTTGCGCTGACGGGGCGACCGTATCGCACGGATGATGTTTCCAAAGAAGCCGCGTATCTCAAAATCGAAGAACGTGTGCGCTCCGAACTGGCCGTCCCGATTGTGGCTGGAAATGAGGTGTTGGGAGTTATCAATCTCGAAAGTAGCCAGCCGGCGGCCTTCGACGAGCGTCAGGAACGGCTCATGCGTATCATTGCAGACCAGATCGCAACCGCCGTTCAGCGTTTGCGGGCAGCCGCCCGTGAGCGTGAGAGTGCTGCGCAGTTGCAAATGATTTATGAATTGGGGCGACGTTTGATCACGATCCTCGACCCTGATGAATTGTGCCAGGAAGTCACTGCCCAAATTGCCCGTGAATTGCGTTTCGACCAGGTAGCGATTGGAACGCTCGATGACGGGCACGAAACCATACGCATTCGTGCGGTTTACACGGCTTCCCCTGGTACACCTGTCTTTCCACCACGTGTTGCTGTGGGCGAAGGGACATTGGGAGAAGTCGTGCGGTTCAGACGGCGTATGATGATTACCCGCCCTCTCTCCCAGCATCGGCATCCCATTCAAACGGAAATTGCATTGCCGTTGGAAGCTCAAACTGGCATTTTGGGGGTATTGTTTGTTGCACGACGCGGCACCAATTCTATCTCGTCCGAAACTGCCAAGCTTCTCTCCATTCTGGCAGACCAGGTTGCGGCTGCTTTGCACAATGCCTTGCTCTATGCGGCCGAGCGCCGCGCACGCCACGTCGCGGATACATTGCGTATGGCCAACCTTGCATTGACAGAAAGCTTGAATGTCGATGTCATTGTGCACACTTTTTTGGAATATCTTTCACGCATTGTCCCCTTCGAAGAGTATCTCATTGCTCTGCGTGATGTGGACGATCAGGTTGTCGTTCATACCATTTCGCAGGGGATCCCATTCCAGCGCGGGCAAGTGCTCTACCGTGCTCTGAGCCGCCAGGGTATGCCGAACCGTCTCGCTCTCGTTTCTTCGTTATGGGGCGAGTCGTTGAACCCTGCATGCCAATGGGTATCTATTCCGCTTCAATTTGGCGCCTATCATATTGGCGTGTGTGTATTGGGATTGCCACTTGCGACGCCTCTGCTCGAAGAAGACAAAGAAGTCCTTGCGGCGTTGGCTGCGCAGGCGGCGTCAGCGGTGCAAAATGCCTTGCTTGCGATTACCGATGAACTGACTGGCTTACTCAACCGGCGTGCCTTTTTCGACCGTGCTCGCCGTGAATTCGATCGTGCAAAACGCTACAATAAGCTGCTTGCAGCCATCATGATCGACCTGGACTACTTCAAGAAGGTGAATGACACCTATTCACATGCCGTGGGGGACCAGGTCTTGGCAGAAGTGGCATTGCGGATTCGTGAAACCGTACGCACACTGGACATCGTGGGGCGCTATGGTGGTGAGGAGATTTCGATCGTGGCTCCTGAAACATCTCTGGAAGGAGCCTTGCAACTGGCAGAACGCTTGCGTTGCAACGTTGCATCTACTCCCATCGAGACATCGGCGGGCGCTCTTCGCGTGACGGTGAGTGTTGGTGTAGCCGCCTTGTCGCCCGAAATGTCGAGGCTCGAACAATTGCTCCATGCCGCCGATCGGAAGCTCTACGAGGCCAAAGAACGGGGACGCAACTGCGTCTGTGCGTGAGACGGCACCTCGTCGAGGAAACGCCATGACTGGTTGCTGTTGGAGTGGCAAGCGTAAATGAGCATGGTACGCGGCGTCGATGGATGTTGGATGGTCTGCTCAAGGCGGCATGAGGTGCGAAACATCTGCGCGTTCCTGAGCGGGGCTAGTGTATCGTCGCGTATGACGACGTAATCGGGGTGGTTGCGGGCAAACGCCCACAGGGCCAACAAATCGTAGTTCGTATCGTAGAACATGAGCGTCGAAAGTTCGGGTTGAAGCAAGCCTGCAAAATCAACCATGGGGCGCTCAGCGTAATACCCCACAATCCCGACTTCGAGTGTGCCAATGGTGGCCTCGGGTGGTGTATGTGCTGCAAGCCAACGGCCTGTTTGGGTGTACAACGCAACACGAGCATCGGTGTGTGTGCGTTGTTGCCAGAGCAGGAACAAGCCCGACAGAATGCAAAAGGCCCACACGCCGGTGCGCCATCGCTCTGGGAGACGGCGTACAAAGAGCGCAACACCACAGCCAACAGCCGTTGCGACGGCGAGCATGAGCGGCACGTAGTACCAGGAATAGCGGCTGACGTGAAGCCAGGCGTATCCCACACTGTGCAAGAATCCCCAACCAATGAGCATGCCCCACATGCGACGACGTGGATGCCACCACAGGGCACCAATCCCCATCAGCAGAAGCGCTAGCAGAAGCAAACCGCCCGGTGTATGCACCATGTGTGTCAACATATCGACCAGGCCCTCGGCAAATGAGCGACTGATCGCCATACGTGCCTGGGCCTGTTTTGTGCCGAGTGTGGATGGAAGTGGCGACCCATAGTACCACCAGGCCCATCCATGCCAGATGGCGAGGGGGAAAGTGAACAGCACCAACGCCTGAGGGGAGAAGCGCCTGCGCACCAGTGCGATTCCGGCTATGAGGAGCGCCAGCAATAGCGCGTCGGTGCGTGTCAATGTCGCAAGTGCGAGCAGCAGGGCAGTAGCGTGTGCGCGTCCACGTGTCGCTGTCGAAAGTGCTGCTAAGCCAAACAGAACCAGCAATGGCAATTCGCTTCCCAACGATTGTCGCACGGTGGGCAAGAGCGGAAAGACGAACATACCACACACCCCAATCAGTGGGGTCTGCCATTGCCGCCCGAGGTGCCCAAGCAAATAGACACTGAGAGAAAGCGCCACGATCCCCAGAAGCACCGCCACAGGGGGAATTGGTAGTCCCATTTGCGCAATAGGGGCGAGCAAGAGTGTCCAGAGGGGGGAGGTGGTGCTCAATACTCGCTCGCTGGGGGTGTACACCAGCCCCACGCCTCGTGCCAGGTTGCGTGCGTAGCGGTAGGTGATGAAGGGATCATCGAATCGCCAATCGCCATACCATGCAACCAAGGCCCAAAAAAGAGCACCGCTCCACACAAGCGGCAGGCGACGCTCGATCTGTGTGCGCCAATCGCCCCACATTGGCTCTTATTGATGAATGATGTAAAGTGGTGTGAATGACACCTCGATCCTGTCGCCCGATGGTGTCAGTGGCGTGCCCAGCATATCGAGCACCTGCACGGTGTTCGCAGGCAGCGGCCACTCAACAGGAGCACCATCCTCAGTGCGCCAGACGATATCCACGAATGAACCTTCAGCCGTGCGGAAGCGGTAGGCTTCGACAGGAGCAACAGAAAGGTCGGCAACAAAAGCGCCTTCGTAAAGCTGCTGACTCATCTGCTGAATGGCAAGGTAGGCTTGGGTGGGGGTGTTGCTGGGTAATAAGCCGCCGTATCGCCAACCCGCCCCATTGAGTGTGTACCAGTAAACAGCATCGATCCCGTGTGCCCAGGCGCGTGTGTACAGGCGTACCGCATACACGGCTTGCGCTTGCTCGCGCTCTGGCGTCAGGCAGTTGGTTTGCGTCTCATCGCAAAGCAAACTCCCTTCGTTCATGATGATGCGCTTCCCTCTCACATTGTATGCTGCCATCGTCTCTTGCAAGAACGCCAGTTTGCCGAGCGTACTTCCACCAAAGGATTGCCACACCGGTTGGTTGAGATCCCAATCGGTGTTGGTGCCGTCCCAGGTGGTGTAGGCATGATACGCCAATGTATCGAAGAAAGCGCCGCCGCCATAGGCGAGAATACCCTCGAAAAACGTGCCAGCTTCTGGACACCAGGGGTCATTGGGGGGCAACTGCTCGACGGGATTACAGCCAAGTAACAATCCTCCGAGCACGACCTCAGCATCAGGATCAGCGCTTTTGATGGCTGAATAGGCGGTTTTGAGCACTTTCACATAACGCTCAGCGCCGAAGTACGGTTCTGTTTTGGTGTAGTCGCCAAAACAGCCCCACTCGACAGACTGGCTGGATGGGTCGACATTGGTGGGCCCATCCGGTTCATTCCAGATCTCCCAGCTGTTGATGTGATAGGGCGCGCCTTTATAGCGATTCACCATGTCGCGGACAAAACGAGCAAAATCATCCAGCGCGTCATCGCGAATAGGGCCACAATAGGCGTACGGATACGCTTGTGCCCAAAGAGGTGTACCGAAAATGACAACGGTGGTTTGCATGCCAGGCACGCTTGCCAGGCTTCTCAAATCCTCATCCAAACTCGCCAGGAAGGTTTCGTCGTATGTACCGCGAGTTGCTTCGATGTGGTCCCAACGCAGGTTATTGTACCGAACCCGTCGAATATGTGCTTGCTCGGCATAGGCAAGCACTTCGGGTGTCATCCCATTGCGCCCAATTTCAGCCCCCCATAGACCCGCTGTTGGCGGCCACTTTTTCATGGCGAGTGGCAGAAATTGTGTCGGGGGCGTATTCGCTCGCAGTGGAAGATGGGAGCTCGCTATGAATATCAGGGCAATACCAATCGTGAGCCTGAAAAGAAAACGACGCATACGTATCCCCCCCAAGAGAAAAATCCTCAACCATAATAAGAAACCAGCGCTTCTATGCCAAGTATGAAAAAGGTCCCATAGAGTGCCAGCGGAATCAGCCACCAGGTGCGTTGCAGGGGACGTACACGTGCAAGCCAGACCCATCCCGCTGTCAGCATGAGCGTCGAGGCGAGAATCGCAGGATAGACGTAGCGTGGTGCGGGCATGGAGAAAACGCCAATGAATTGGTATTGCAGCGGCCAGAGCAACGCAATGAGCCAGATGCTCGCACTAGCCACGCCTAAGTAGAGGAGCACGGCTTTCCGCCATGTGTTTGGATGGCGGAAGACCCACCAGATAGCACTTGCGCCCCCCAGTGCAAACCAGGCGATGACGAGCCAGCGCCACAGTGCCCCCTCGATGGCAATGTGCCCCCAGGCGAAACGCCCCATGTAGGCATGCAGCAGGAATGGTAGAACCTCGGTGGTGATGAAAGCACTGCTGGTACGCACATCGAACAACATGCCCAGCGCCGTGCCCGGATAATAGCGCCGTGCCACCAGCCATTGTTCGATTGCCGGGCGGAGCCGTGGCCATGCCGCTTCGACTGAGCCATTGCGAATCAGGTTCTGGAAGGGAATGCCGTTCCACGTGCCACGCTGACCTGTTTCGTCTGCAAAGGCTGGTGGTCTGTCGGTCGGGAACGCGCCTTCGGCCAATACCAAGCCATCGAGCCAGAGGGTCACTGGCGGCAGAGTGCGACCGCGCGACTGCTGGATCGCGTAGTGCAACCGTTTGGCGTTTTCAGGAACAGTGGTTGTCCACGCGTAGAAGCGTGGTTCGGTGGAAACACGCACCCGCTTCGATGGCACAACGTGCAACTGAATTTCGCCATTTGCGCTCCATGCAATGGTGGGGAGTGCCACTTCCGTTGGTTCGCTTGCCCATATGAACGCCCCTATCGTCACGGTCTGCCCGTGCAAGGCACGCACACGTGTTTCAGGTATGATCGGGTTGAGGAGTGAAACCTGTGCGCCAGGTGGCAAAAGCAGGCGCAGGGCTGCTTTGCCCAACGGAGCCGTGGGGGGCGTATCACGCAGGCCGGGTGTCTTGGTGTTCGGAATGACGTAGCGCAGACGGTGCCAGTGCGCGGCATCACCAGGTGTCAGGACAAGCGCTGCTGACACAGCGATCAACAGGCTGCCTATCAGCACGAACCAGCGCCAGCGCCATCCACGACGCGCCCACCACGCCATCAACATCGCAACGAGCAGCAGGGGAAGTGCCACCAACGCGGTGCTCTTCGTGTAGAAAGCGGCTCCCCCTAACAGAAGTGCTGCGGGCACGTGCCACAGCCGTGCGTTGTCGGTGAAGAAGGCAACCGTGATGCAGAGAAAGAGCGTCAACACGAAAATGGCGCCCACGTCGTTGTTGACCGCCGTCATGATATCGCCGAAAGGTGGCGTGAAGAGCACCCCCACAGGGAGAAGCCAGCGCAATGGATGCCCTTCTGGCACGAGCAAGCGGGCACATGCTGCTGTCGCCACCACAACCCCCACCAGCATCGACAATGAAACAAGGCGGGCGACATAGAGTTGCGAAACGATATCGAGATGGCGCACGAAACGCAGAGGAAGCGCCACGATTCGATAGTAGAGCGGCGGATGGTGAAGCTCGAGAATGCCTGTTGAAATAGGTTCGGCATCACTGAGAAGATTGGGTGGTTGCAGAGGGGGCGTATAAAAGTCATGAACGATCATCGTCGCGGCCGTTTCACGGCGCAGGGTTCGGTCGACAGTGCGCTCTGCCAGAAGGTCTGGGCGATTGGCGGCAAGCCACGCATATTCAAAATGTGTCGGTTCGTCGTAGTGCTGCCAGGGGGGCACGATCGACAGAAACAGCGTCCCCACACCAAGCGCCAATGGGAGAAGCCACAGAAGGAAAGATTGTTTCCAATGCCACTTTCGGTTTGCCATAGGTGGGGGACTGTGGTTGCTTCAACTTTGCCTTGGTGTCACAGAGTATACGAGAAGCAGCAGAGGACGACAAACGTTTGCTGGACACAACAGAAGGTGCCAGCACAGTGGCACGTTTCGGTTTGACAAGATACCAGCCATGATTATCGTGCTCTGCCTGAATGATTTCCCAAACAACCATGGATATCTTGGCACATGCGCCAAACCCTTCGTACACGCATACCCATCCTTGTCGGCCTTCTCGGTGCTCTGGTGGTTGTGTTTGCTGCCTGGCGTGCTCACGTGCCAACCTGGCTGCTTTGGGCATACAATGTCGAGCGTGCCGGTATGCGGTTGGACCAACTGGTAGTGTGGCCGGAGCCCCGCTTTTCCGACACCTTGCCGACCCTTTCAGCCAATGCCAACCAGGCTGACATCCAGGCAGCCCTGGCGCATCTCGCCGCTGCCATGCGCTGGCGCCCCGACCACTTCCATGCCTACCGCCTCGCTGGCGAACTCTACGCTGCCCAGCGCGATTGGGCACGCGCGGCTGATGCCTTCGCTCAGGCAGCCAGACGCGCCCCCAAGAACCCCCTGTTGCCATGGCAAGAAGGATTGATGTACGAGCAAATGGCGCAAGAACTCGACCGTGCCCCACGCCAATCGCTGTTGCCGGTGTTCGCCGAAGGCCAGATTGAAGCCCCCTCGGTGCTGCTTGATACCCCTTACTGTCAGGGGCAGAATGCGCATACATGCTACGTTGGGAAGACCGAGTGGAGACTTCCGCCCGCAGATGTGGCCGATGCCTTGCCCGAAACCGCCGCGGTGCTCTTTACACACCCCACCGTCAAAGTACGTGCCACCATTCTTGTCCCACCGCGCACGCCCGTCTTGCTCTTTCGCCATGCGCTTGCCCCTGAGGCCGTGGACTATGGCACGGATGGGGCAACGTTTCAAGTGTGGGTTGAAACACCCACCGAAGCCACACAGGTGTACGAACGCACGCTCGATGCCGAAACTGCCCGACGCGGCTGGGTATGGGGCAGTGCCGACCTTTCACCATGGAGTGGGCAGACCATCACGTTGGTGCTTGTTACTGGCCCGGGGCCTTCTGGCAATGCTCAGGGGGATTGGTACGGCTGGGGCGACCTGGTGCTGACGACGCCCCGTGCAGCGGCCTATGCACAACGCACGCCCCATGCTCGTATGCGGGCGACCTGGTTGGCGGCAGGTTTCACCCCCGACTACCTCGTCCAGCGTGCACTTGAATCTTTGACGCGCTTGCAAGACCCTGCCGATGCTCGCCGTTGGGCAGCACGTGTGATTGCACTCGACCCCACGTTACCGCATGGCTACTCGCTCATGGCAGATGCCTACGCCGCCGACAAAATGTGGGCCGCCGCCGCCGCATTTTACCGCGAAGCCGCGCAACGTGCCCCCGATGTGCGTGACCATCTCTACAACGCTGCCCGCATGGAAATCCAACTCGGCAATGTTGAAACGGCTGCCGCCTTGCTCGAACAAACCCCCAATCTCCCCCTGGGAGCTCGCCCGCGAAGTGTCATCCTCTACGAACTAGGCAACCTCTATCGCACGCGCATGCGCGACCCGCAACGGGCCCTTCATGCGTACGAACGAGCGCTTGAATGGGATGAATGGGGCGACCAAACCGACCTGGTAACCGAAACGTATGTCCAGCGTGGCCATGCCTGGCGCCAACTTGGCAATCATGCTGCCGCACTCGAAGCCTACCGCGCAGCGCTTGCACGCAACCCCGACCACTATTGGGCGCTTGTTGGGGAAGCTCGGGCATTACATGCCTTGGGACAGAGCGCCAAGGCGTTGGCGAGCCTCGAAAAAGCCATCGCCATCAACCCCAATTCTCCCGTTGCTTTTCTCGTGAAAGGCGACATTTTACAAGACCTACAACGGTTGGATGATGCCCGCCAGGCATACGAAGCCGCCCTGGAACGTGACCCCAACAACCGCACCGCGCAAGAGAAACTTCGCGCGCTTGATGAGCGTCCCTGAAGTGCGCTCCTGTTTTCCTTGACACCCCGCCGAACGCGGCTACAACATAGCTGACAAAACAACCGCATATCAGGGTGTTGTGAAGTCCACAGCACCGCACCTTCGGGGCAGGGTGAGCCCGCACGTTGTTGTGCGTGGCAATTCCCGACCGGCGGTATGTTCGGCGCAGACCGAACGAGCCCGCGACCCGCGCAAGCGGTGGATCCGGTGAGAGGCCGGAGCCGACGGTATAGTCCGGATGGGAGAAGGTGGCGGCGCGGCAGGCGTTTTACGCCTGCTGAATGGGCGTGCATTCAGCCATTCCGTGCCGAATGGTTGCCCGGTGCTCTTGCGTGCCGGGGGCACGCTTGTTCTTGCGTATCCGCTTTCAAGTTGACATAAAAACCCGTGCTCCGAAGGTGGGCGCGGGTTTTTTCATCGAGGGAGAAGATGAACAGCAAACACAGAACCTATATGCAGCGTGCCCTGGCACTGGCCCAACAGGCACGTGGGCGCACAAGCCCCAACCCAATGGTGGGGGCCGTGCTCGTCAAAGAGGGGCGCATTGTTGGCGAGGGATACCACCGACGCGCAGGCGACCCCCATGCCGAAGTCGAGGCTTTGCGTGCAGCGGGTGAAGCCGCCCGTGGCGCGACGCTCTATGTGACGCTGGAACCCTGTTGCCATTACGGGCGCACGCCGCCATGCACAAAAGCGCTCATCGAGGCCGGTGTGGCCGAAGTTCACATGGCCATGCTCGACCCCAACCCAAAAGTGGCTGGCAAGGGGCGTGCCGCGCTCGAAGCCGCCGGTATTCGCACCAGTGTCGGGCTCTGCGAGCAAGAAGCGCGTGCCTTGAATGCCGCGTTCGTCAAATGGGTGACGACTGGGCGACCATTGGTGATTGCAAAATTTGCCATGAGCCTGGATGGCAAAATCGCCGCTCATACGGGCGATGCCCGCTGGATTTCGGGCGAAGCCTCGCGACACTATGCCCACCAGCTGCGCAACGAAGTGGATGCCATCCTGGTGGGTGTCCAAACGGTGCTCGCCGACAACCCTCGCCTGACGACGCGCCTGCCCGATCTCGAAGATGTGCGTCATCCCCTGCGTATCGTGCTGGATAGCCGTGGACGCGCACCACTCACCGCACAACTCTTTCAGCCAACCCTTCCTGGTCGCACACTCGTAGTGACGACGCCTGCCATGCCTGCAGCCCATCGTGATGCGCTGCGAGCACAGGGGGTCGAAGTATTGGTCTGCCCCTCGGAAAACGGGCGCGTTGCCCTTCCCGCTTTGCTGGATGAACTCGGCGCACGCGACATCACGTCGGTGCTGGTCGAAGGAGGCGGGACGGTGCTGGGGGCATTTTTCGACGCGAACCTGGTGGACGAAGTGGTAGCGTTCATCGCGCCGATGATTATCGGCGGTGCAGCCGCTCCGCAACCAGTAGGGGGGCAAGGCGTCGCGCGGGTGGCTGATGCTTGGCGCCTGGAGGATGTCTACGTCGAACGCCTGGGGGATGACTTGCTCGTGCGTGGGCGCATTCAGGCAGAAAATCGCGAGACGAAACAGACCATGTAAGGAGGCGAGATGTTTACTGGCATTGTCGAAGAAGTAGGGCGTGTAGCCGCCATCGAGCATCATGATGGGCGGTCTATCTTGACGGTCGAAGCCAAAACGGTGCTGGAAGAGACGCACATTGGCGACAGCATTGCCGTCAATGGTACGTGCCTCACGGTGACGGCGCTCACCCCCACCACCTTCACCGTCGAAATGGTGCTCGAAACCCTGCGACGCACCAACCTGGGCGACCTCGTGGTGGGAAACCCTGTCAACCTGGAACGCAGCCTGACACCGCACTCGCGAATGGGGGGGCATTTTGTACAGGGCCACATCGACGGCACGGGTGAAGTGCGCCACATTCGTCACGAAGGCGATTCGCGTGTGGTTACGTTCAGCGCTCCCGAGACTGTGTTGCCCTTTGTCGTGCCCAAAGGGTTCATCGCGGTGGATGGTATCAGCCTGACAGTGGTTGACCGCTTGGAGGATGGATTTACGGTCGCCTTCATTCCACACACGCTGGCGCATACCATCGCTGGCAATTACCGTGAAGGCAGCCGCGTCAATCTCGAAGCCGACATTCTGGGCAAATATGTCGTGAACATCGTCAAACAATACGTATAGGCGTTTCTCACACCGAACCATTGTGATTGTGGAGGCACAAAATGGCATTTGCAACAATCGAACAGGCCCTCGAGGCTTTGCGCCGGGGCGAAATGATTATCGTTGTGGACGATGAGGACCGCGAAAACGAAGGCGACCTGGTGATGGCCGCCGAAAAAATCACGCCCGAAGCTGTCAACTTCATGGCGACCCATGCCCGCGGGCTGATTTGTGTGGCGCTCCCCCCCGAACGGGTGGACGCCTTGCAACTTCCGCCCATGGTCAGCGGCGAAAATACGTCGCCCATGGAAACATCGTTCACTGTGGCTGTGGATGCTCGTTGGGGGATCACCACCGGCATTTCTGCTGCCGACCGTGCGCACACGATCCGCTTGCTGGTGGACCCCGCAACACGTCCTGGTGATTTGGCACGCCCTGGGCACGTTTTCCCCCTGCGGGCGCGGCCTGGGGGCGTCTTCGAGCGTCCCGGACATACCGAGGCCGCCGTGGATTTGACACGCCTGGCGGGATTGACGCCGGGGGGCGTCATTTGCGAAATCATGAATCCCGACGGCACGATGGCACGGCGGGATGACCTGGAACGCTTTGCCGCCGAGCATGGCTTGCTCATCGTCACCATCCGCGACCTCATCACCTATCGCCGCCAGCATGACCCCCCCTTGCAGCGGGTGGCTGGTGCGCGTTTGCCAACGCCCCATGCCACATTTCGCATCTTTGCGTACCAGCCTCGCGATGGGGGACAGCCGCACCTGGCATTGGTGCTGGGCAATGTGAACGACGGTACACCCGTCTTGACCCGCATGCACTCCGAATGTCTCACTGGGGATGTCTTCGGCTCGTTGCGTTGCGACTGTGGCGAACAACTGGAACGTGCCATGCAGGCCGTCGCCGCCGAAGGGCGCGGCATCATTCTCTACTTGCGACAGGAAGGGCGCGGCATTGGCCTCTGCAACAAACTGCGTGCCTATGCCCTGCAAGACGAAGGCTTGGACACCGTCGAAGCAAATGAGCGCCTAGGTTTCCCCCCTGATGCTCGCGACTACTGGATGGCGGCGTACATCCTCACTGACCTAGGAGTGCAAAGCGTGCGCCTGCTCACGAACAACCCCCAAAAAGTAGAAGCGCTTGCCATCTACGGCTTGACCATCGCCGAACGCGTGCCGCTGGAAGTCCCCCCGAACACCGAAAACGAAACGTACCTGCGCACCAAACAACAGAAAATGGGGCACTTGTTGCATCTGACTCCACTGCAAAAAGGGGGGGAGGGGGAGCGCAACGTGAGCGGGAGAGGGGGGTTTTACCACCAAAACCCAGGTTGAGGTGAGAGCATGTTTCGAAAGAACACCGGGCATCTGCAACAACCGCTCTTCAGCCATGTGGA
>WFOS01000061.1 GCA_015487975.1 Ardenticatena sp. | reverse complement strand
GTGTAGAGCCGCACATGCCAGCCAGCATGGTGGGCGATGGCGCTCAGGCGCGTGGTGAGTTCGTAGGCGTAGCGCTCGGTGCCCGTGCGACGGGCACGCAGGGCACGGCTGGCATCGATGCCGAGGGTGGTCATGGCATGACTCCGAGTCGCCGCAGAATCGTCTTCCACGAAAGCAATCGGCGGCGGAGATGCCCAGCCACGACAACCGACACAGCACGAGTATCGGGGGCCCTGAGTGTACAGTGCTGGTCGGCGCGGTCTTTGAGTTTTTTGGCTGGGATGACACAGAGACCGACCGTATGGCGGGTAAACTCGCATACTGTTGGCATCGACCTCATGGAGACGACTCTTCTTCCGATGCGTTTGTCGTGGCACGTGCCCAGAGTGCGTAATACGCTTCTTCCAAGTTTCCAAGTGTTTCTCCGAGCAGCGATTCCGCAATCTCGCCTTCGTCGTTCATCGCCAAGGTGATACGCCCATTGTCGAACGCATAGGCACGCACGTTCTCGGGCGAGAGCCAACACTGGCGAGGTGGTGCTGCATCTGTATGGTAGGGGGAGCGTGGCCAACGATTCGTGTGCCAAAATGAGATTGTTGATTGCGTACAACAGGGTCAGGGAATGGGTAGTCACTGTGAGATGGAACCCTCGGTTGACAAGCCAGGCCAGAATCCAGGCCAGACGGACTTGTGCACGTGGGTGCAGATGCGCTTCGGGTTCTTCGATGTGCAGAAAACGTGGCATGTTTTCGTCGTCAGGTCCCTGACTGGCGGCCAAGATGCGTGCTGTAAACACAATCGGCCAGACTTCCATCTGCCCCGACGAAGCCATTTCGATTTCGATAGGCTTTTGGCCATTCATTTTCCACTGCCAGCGTCCTGCAAAACGTCCACGTTTTTCGTACGTTTCATACCCACCCAAGACATCCTGCATCCACTCGCGAATGATGTTGGATCGGCTCTGATGTGGAAAGAGGTCTGGTTTTGTCAACCACTGTTCGGCACTGGTTTGGAGAAAGAAGACGAATTCGCGCATCGTGTAGGGAATGGCGTCGTGTCCCAATTGTGCTGAATCAGTGTTCACAAAGCGTGAGATGAGCACCCGTTCGGCAGGAATGAAGAGTGCAGTTCGATGCCGAGGACGTTGTTGCGGGTCGTGTTTCCATTCATCGAGCCACTGTTCGATTGTCGTGGCAAAGGGCTTCGATGGTTCGATTTCGCGTGTTTTGGGGCGGAAAGAGAGCCGCCATCTCGTCGAATCGTGCACATATTCGACGCGTGTTGTGCCCGACAAGAACGCAGTCAACGCGCGTGTTGGCGCGTCACCCGTGCGTACTCCTTCCACCACTTGACGGACGCGCGGGGCCACGCTTGCTTCTTTGCCATACCGTGAAAGCAAATAGCGAGCATCACGGAAAAAATAGAGCACTTGGCTGACAAGTGATTTCCCACTGCCCTGAGGCCCGAAGAAAATGGTCATGGGGGCCAGTGTGAGGTGTGTGGTTTCTTGCAACGGTCCAAAACCAGCATGCAGTATCAATGTTTCGCTTGGCATAGGTTCCCCCGAAAAAACTTGCGCCCGACGCAGTCTACCATGCGTCTCTATCTCAGGCGATTTCTTCTCCCAACAGACGCGCAATCGCTTCGGCGCTGATGGGCCCTTCGCGTAAGAGGCGTGGTGTAGGCGTGCTCATGTCCACGATCGTGGATGCCACTCCCTCGCGGGCGGGGCCACCGTCCAGGATGAGCGGGATGCGCCCGCGCAACTGCGCCAGCACCGCTTCGGCCGTGGCAGGGCTGGGGTGCCCCGAAATGTTGGCGCTGGTGGCGGCGATGGGACGCCCTAGGCGGCGTGCAAGCTCGCGTGGCACATCGTGGTCGGGCAGACGCACGGCGATGGTGCGTTGCCCGGCGGTGAGGATGGCAGGCATGCAGGGGCGCACTGGGAGCACGATCGTCAGGCCGCCCGGCCAGAAGGCTTCGGCGAGTTTCCAGGCCGCGGGTGGTACGTAGTCGGCGACTTTGAGCATGTCGGCAAGGTCGCCCAGCAAGACAGGGATCGCTTTGTCGAGCGGTCGCCGTTTGGCTTCGTACAACCGCCGAATGGCTGCGGCGTCGCCACTGTCGGCCGCAACGCCATAGACCGTGTCGGTTGGGTGAGCCACGACCTGCCCGGCTTGTAGCAGCCGCACTGCTTCATCCAGCGCGGTTGGGTCATCGGTGGAGAGCACTCGTGTTTCCATGTTGGTATCCCCCGTGAGAATGACCAACGCTCGGCAAAGGCGTCACTCGCCCTGTGTCGAGGATGGAATGTTCGTGATTTCCACCACCCGATCGAGCCCAGCCAGATCGCGGTGGACGACTACCTGCGCCTGTGGCCAGCGTTGGCGTGCCATCTGTGCCACCACTTCGCCCTGGGCGTAGCCAATTTCCAACAAGACGGCGCCACCGGGCAAGAGCAGCGTGGGCGAAACCTGCGCCAGCAGTTCGCGAATCAGTGCCAGTCCGTCGGGACCGGCAAAGAGCGCCACATGGGGCTCGTAGGTGGCGACGCTTGGCGCAAGTACGTCCATTTCGTTCGTTCCGACGTAGGGCAAATTGGCGGCAATCAGGTGTACCGGCGTGTCTAGCGGTTCAAGCAGCGAACCGCGCCGAAACGTCACACGGCCGGCGACGCCGTGACGCTCGGCATTGGCACGCGCTACCGCCAACGCGCCCTCGCTCACGTCGATGGCAATCACCGTGGCATCAGGGCGCTCAGCCGCCAGTGTGACGGCGATGCAGCCGCTTCCTGTGCCAATGTCGGCAATGCGCGGGGTGGGCATCTTGGCCAGCCGCGCCAGCGCCCGTTCGACCAACAACTCGGTTTCGGGGCGCGGGATGAGCACGCGAGCATCTACCAGAAAGTCGCGTCCATAGAACGCTTTGCGCCCCAGGATGTAGGCCACGGGTTCACCCTGCTCGCGGCGGGCAATGCGCCCTTGAAACGCCTTGAACGCCTCGCGGGTGAGCGTCGCATGCAAGCGAGCGATGAGCCCTGCCCGCGAAACCCCCATGACATCGGCCAGCAAAACCTCGGCATCCAGGCGGGGGGTCGTGCTGGCAGTGCGCAATCGCTCAGTGCCCCATTGCAACGCCTCGCGGACCGTTTTCACGCCTGCTCCTCGGCTTCCAGTTCCGCCAGACGGCGCGCCTGGTCGGTCGTTGCCAGTTCGTCGATGAACTCGTCCAACTCGCCATCCAGAATCTGGTCGAGTTTGTAAAGCGTCAACCCGATACGGTGGTCGGTCACGCGGTTTTGCGGGAAGTTGTAGGTGCGAATTTTCTCGCTGCGTTCCCCAGTGCCCACCTGGCTGCGCCGTGCAGAACTGATTTCTTCCTGGCGCTTGCGCTGTTCCAGCTCGTAGAGCCGCGCACGCAAGACCTTCATGGCACGCTGGCGGTTCTGCAACTGCGAACGCTCATCCTGCGACGTCACGACGATCCCCGTGGGCAGATGGGTGATGCGCACCGCGGAATCCGTCGTATTGACACTTTGCCCTCCGTGCCCGCCTGAGCGGAAGACATCGATGCGCAAGTCCTCAGGGTTGATTTCGATTTCCACCTCGTCCATCTCGGGCAAGACGGCCACTGTGGCGGTGCTGGTGTGAATGCGACCACTCGACTCTGTGGCAGGGACACGCTGAACACGGTGCACGCCGCTTTCGTATTTCAGGCGTGAATAGGCGCCACGCCCTTTGATTTCCATGATGATTTCTTTGTAGCCCCCAATGCCTGTCTCGTTCGCGCTGATGACATCGGTCTTCCAGCCTTGTTTTTCAGCGTAGCGCGTGTACATGCGTGCCAGATCGGCAGCAAACAAGGCGGCTTCATCGCCACCCGCGCCGGCGCGAATTTCGAGGATCACATCCTTTTCGTCGTTGGGGTCTTTGGGCAGCAATTGCACCTTGATGCGCTCGGTCAACTGCGCCAACTTTTCTTCCAACGTTTTGATTTCATCACGCACCAATTCTTCCATTTCGTCGTCTAGCTCATCTTCGAGCATGGCGCGTGCTTCCTGCAAGGCCTCTTCCGTTTCGCGGTATTCGCGGTAGAGCGCCACCAGTGGTTCGAGAGAGGCGACTTCCTGCCCGTATTCGCGCAGACGGTTGGGGTCTGTGGCCACCTCTGGTTGGGACATGAGCTGCGTCAATTCGTTATACCGGGCAACAATCTGTTCGACTTTTTCGATCATAGGCCATCCTTTCGCCATGGCATACAAAAAGCCCCTCGCACAAGAAGGGCTTTCGAGAGATGATGCTGCATTATACCGCAGGCGGCCTGAAAACGAAAGAGGCAGCGCCGCGTGGCACGATCGAGGAAGCAGACCCGGATGCCCCTCTGCCCGAAGATCTGCAACATTCCGCCCACATTCGACACGCTTTCTAATACGATTCTATGATTTCACTAGTAGGCTTCCAACATCTGACGGCTAGGGTAGCCGCAGACAACTCGCGGAAGCCAAATCCCATGAAAGAGAGGTGAGAACTATGGGCAAGATTCTGGGCATCGACCTTGGGACGACGAACTCGGTGATGGCCGTGATGGAAGGCGGTGAGCCGACGGTCATTCCCAACGCCGAAGGGGGGCGCACGACGCCATCTGTGGTGGCGTTTACCAAGGACGGACAACGACTTGTGGGGCAGTTAGCGAAACGCCAGGCGGTGGTCAACTCGCAAAACACCATCTTCTCGGTGAAGCGCTTGATGGGCCGCCGCTATGACGACCCAGTTGTGCAAAAATTCAAAGAACATGCGCCATACGAAATCGTCCCTGGCCCGCAAGGGGATGCTCGCGTCAAGATTCCGGCGACTGGCAAGGTGTACACGCCGCAGGAAATCAGCGCGATGATTCTGCAAAAACTGAAAGCCGACGCCGAAGCGTACCTGGGTGAACCCGTCACGCAGGCTGTGATTACGGTGCCAGCGTACTTCAACGACAGCCAGCGCCAGGCAACGAAAGACGCGGGCAAGATTGCCGGGCTGGAAGTGTTGCGCATCATCAACGAGCCGACGGCGGCTGCGCTTGCCTACGGGCTGGACAAGAAGAAGGACGAAACCATCCTGGTCTTCGACCTTGGTGGTGGAACGTTCGACGTCTCGATTCTGGATGTGGGCGATGGCGTGGTCGAAGTGCGTGCCACTGCTGGTGATACGTTCCTTGGTGGTGATGACTGGGACCAGCGTATCGTGGACTGGATGGTCGAAGAGTTCAAGAAAGACCAGGGCATCGATCTGCGCAACGACCGCCAGGCCTTGCAGCGCTTGAAAGAAGCCGCCGAAAAAGCGAAGATCGAACTCTCGACGTTGCAAGAAACCGAAATCAACTTGCCGTTCATCACAGCGGATGCAAGCGGTCCGAAGCACCTGCAACTGCGCCTGACGCGCTCGAAATTCGAGCAGATGACCGAAGACCTGGTCGAGCGCCTGAAAGGTCCGTTCAACCAGGCATTGAAAGACGCTGGGTTGACGGCCAAGGACATCGATGAAGTGGTGCTTGTGGGTGGCTCGACCCGTATGCCGATGGTGCAGAACTTGGTGCGCGAGCTGACGGGCAAGGAACCGCACAAGGGCGTCAACCCGGACGAAGTGGTGGCGATTGGTGCGGCCATCCAGGCTGGTGTGTTGGCGGGCGAAGTGAAGGATGTGCTCTTGCTGGACGTGACGCCGCTGTCGTTGGGTGTCGAAACGTTGGGTGGCGTGATGACGGTGCTCATCCCGCGCAACACCACCATTCCGACGCGCAAGTGCGAAATCTTCAGCACGGCGGAAGACAACCAGACGGCGGTGGATATCCACGTCTTGCAGGGCGAACGCCCGCTGGCGAAAGACAACATGACGCTCGGGCGCTTCCGCCTGGAAGGTATCCCGCCCGCACCGCGTGGTGTGCCGCAAATCGAAGTCTGCTTCGATATTGACGCCAACGGCATCTTGCACGTCTCGGCGAAGGATAAGGCGACTGGGAAAGAACAGAGCATCACGATTACGGCGAGCACCAACCTGAGCAAAGAAGAAGTCGAACGGCTGGTGCGCGAAGCCGAGTTGCATGCCGAAGAAGACCGCCGACGCAAGGAATACATCGAACTGCGTAACCGCGCCGACGCGCTGGCATACCAGATCGACAAGCAACTGCGCGAACTCGGCGAGCAGTTGCCGGCCGACATCAAAGCCGACATCGAAAACAAGGTGCAGGCCGTGCGCGATGCGCTCGAAGCCGACGACGAGGCTCGCCTGCGCACAGCCCTGAGCGAACTCGAACAGGCCGCCATGCAAATGGGGCAGGCTGCGTACCAGCAGGCTCAGGCCGGTGCCGCCTCCGCGACCGATAGTGGCACGTCGGCCACGGATGGTGCGGATGACGACGTGGTCGAAGGCGAATACCGCGAAGCCTGATTCCTGATTGCTGACATGGCGACATGAGGCAAACGGGGGCGGTTCTGATGAAAGAATCGCCCCCGTTTTGTCGGCACAGCGCCGCACGAAAAGGAGGCAAACCATGCAACGGCGCCCTCTTTCACGAACACGCATCACCAAAGCCGAAAAAACGCGCTTTCGTCAATTCATCGAACGCCATTTCGATGAATTGTACGACTACGCGGCTCGCGAACTGCGCTACCTGGAAGCGCTGGGCGTGATTGCCCCTGGGGCTCTTCAGCCCGCCGAGGTGCTCAACGAAGCTGTCATTGCCGCGTGGGACATGTGGCGGAGCAATCGTGGACGGCGACGCGCTCAGGTCTCCGGGCGCGCGCTGCTCTACAGCGCCGTGCGGCGTGCGCTGGCCACACTGGCACGACAATACCAGATGACCAGCGGCGACCTGTCGATCGAAGAAGTGCTCGTTGATCCAGAAGCCGATCAGCAGTTGTGGGCGTATTGGGAGCCCGACGATGTGACGACGTTGGAAGATTTGATTCCAGACGAAGCGCACGAACCAGTAGAAGACATCGCATTGGAAGAAATCGAAGTGGAAGAAGCCGAAGCCATCCTGAATCAATTGCCGCCGTTGCAACGTCAGGCCTTCATTTTGCATGCGTTGCATGGTCTTCCGCTGGAAGAAACAGCACGTTTGCTGAATACATCCATTCAGGCGGTGCAGAAAGCGGTGCAAGATGCCCGCGAACACCTGAAACAGGTTGGCTGAACACGGGATACCCAATCCCATATTCCGACATTCTACTGAGGAGGAGGCATCGATGACCAAGAACACCCTTCGCAACGAAGCACTGGAACGCCTGGACGCCGAAATGAGCCTCCGTGCGTATGATGTGCTGACACCAGAAACGATCCAAGCGCTGGCGGAACTGCGTACCGATGAGGGCGTCTTCGTCTCGCTCTACCTGGATATGACACCCCAACGCCTGCAAGAAGCGCAATTGCCCGTGCGGGTGAAGCGCTTGCTCGATGAGGCATACAAAGCGCTAGAAGCCGACGCCCCCCAAAAAAACATGTTGAAAGACGTCAAAGAGACGTTCGAGCGTATTCAGACGTTCTTTACAGATGAATTCGACCTGACTGGACACCATGGCCAAGGGCTGGTGTTGTTTGCTGCACCGGCGATCGATGTGTGGCAAATCTACCGCCTGCCAGTCCCTGTGCGCGACATGGTCTATGTGGGTGACCGTCCGCAAATTCGTACGCTCGTGCGCATCGCGGAAGAATTCGAGCCGACGGGAGTGATCTATATCGACCGCCGCGATGCACGGCTCTTCCGCGTCTTCATGGGTGACATCGACGAATGGGCGGAAGAACGCGACGATGATGTGCCTGGTTGGCATGACCAAGGCGGCTGGTCGCAGGCACGCTATCAACGCCACATCGAAGACCATATCGAACGCCACTTCAAGAAGGTGGCTGAAGATGCTCGCCGCTTTTTCGAGCAAGCACCAATCACACGTCTGATTCTTGCTGGGCAAGAGGAGAATACGAAGGCGTTCGAGGATTTCTTGCCCAATGACCTGCGCCAAAAGGTGGTGGCACATATTCCAATGGAAAAGAAGGTTCGCTTGCGTGAGGTGCTCGACCGTGTCCTCGAGGTCGAGCAAGCCATCGAGCGCCAGGTAGAAGCCGAACGCTTCCAGAAATGGCAAGATGCCCTCTATACCGGGCGTGGCGTCGAAGGATTGGAGGCGACGCTGCAGGCATTGAACGAAAAGCGCGTGATGCTCTTGCTGGTTGCCGAAGGGTTCGTCGCGCCGGGGGCGGAATGCACGCAGTGTGGTTGGCTCACCGACGAGGCCGACTTGACGACATGTGCCTTGTGCGGGGGCGCTCTGCTCCGCACCGATGACGTGGTGGAACTGGCCATCGAACGCGCGGTTGAGCAGGCTGACGACATCGACGTCATTCGTGGTGACCTGCGTGCCAAGATGCTGGAAGAAGCCGGTGGCATTGGGGCGATTTTGCGCTACTGAGCCGCTCCCGCGCCTACCTACATCCCCCAGAACAGGATTGTCCTGTTCGGGGATTTTTTTGCGAGTAGGCTCTGTTCGCTCAGTCTGCTCGATTTTGGGCTCGCATCCTCATCGGCTCGACCGTTCCTCTGCATTGCTTTTCCTCACCCTGCGGCTATACTCTTGCCATTGCTAACTTTCCATCAAACACCCGTGTGCAAGAGGCAAACCATATGCGTTCGGACCACAGAGGCTTGTTGTACGCTTTCCTGGCGTATTTTTTGTGGGGGTTGTTTCCACTCTATTGGAAGCAACTGGGCGGCATCCCTGCCACACAACTGATTGGACATCGCATCATCTGGTCGTTCGTCTTTCTGGTGGGGCTCTTTGCCTTGCGTGGGCAACTGG
Organism: Ardenticatena sp.; assembly: GCA_015487975.1. Classification (GTDB taxonomy): domain Bacteria; phylum Chloroflexota; class Anaerolineae; order Ardenticatenales; family Ardenticatenaceae; genus Ardenticatena. The sequence continues at coordinate 3,036 of WFOS01000061.1, read as the reverse complement.
CACATCTGCGCACATTGTTCCATGAGCGGCGTATCGTGCTCATCTATGCTGGCGCGGCGGTCCTGATTGCGCTGAACTGGCTCACCTTCGTCTGGGCGGTCAATGCAGGGTACATTGTCGAAACCAGCCTGGGCTACTTCATCAACCCGCTGCTGAGCGTGTTGCTGGGCATGTTGGTGCTGAAAGAACGCCTGCGGAGCTGGCAATGGGTGGCCATCGGGCTGGCCACGTTGGGCGTGCTCTATCTCACACTCACCTATGGCCGCTTGCCTTGGATTGCACTGGCGTTGGCGGCTTCATTTGGTACCTATGGGTTGGTAACGAAGATCGCGCCGTTGGATGCGCTGGATGGATTGACGCTGGAAACAGGGCTGTTGTTCGTGCCGGCGTTGGCGTTTCTGTTGTTGGAAGAAGGCGCTGGGCGGGGCGCGTTTGGGCACGCTGGTCTGATACCGACGCTCTTCATGGCAGGCACCGGTGTGGTCACGGCTGTGCCACTGCTGCTCTTTGGCGCGGCTGCACGTCGCATTCCGTTGAGCACCGTGGGCATTTTGCAGTATCTGGCGCCGACGTTGCAGTTCTTGATCGGGGTGCTCGTCTATGCCGAGCCGTTTCACCGCCAGCATCTGATTGGGTATAGTTGCGTCTGGCTGGCGTTGGCGATCTTCTGGTTGGAAGGATGGTACACAGCGCGGCGTGCACCTGTGGCGGCACAGGCTTCGTGATGCCAACCGGTACGGGTGAAGGAGGCGCCTCATGGTACACTGGCCCGCTCACCTGCGCGATGCGATCGAAGCGGCGCTGGGGACTTCCATCAAGCAACTGACGCCCGTTGGGGGTGGCGACATCAACCACGCGGCACGGTTGGACACGGCGGGTGACTCCTTCTTCGTGAAGTGGCACCTCAACCCGCCGCCAGGAATGTTTGCCGCCGAAGCGGATGGCCTGCGCCGTATCGCCGCGACGCAAACTGTGCGTGTGCCCCACGTGGTGGCACAGGGGCAAACATGGCTATTGCTCGAATGGCTGCCTATCGGTCGGCGCACAGCCGAGGCCGCCAGACGCCTAGGAGAAACCCTGGCGGCGTTGCATCACTACACCGCTACGCACTACGGGCTGGACCGCGACAACTACATTGGGCTGACACCGCAGCCCAACCACCCTGAACGAGATTGGATTGCCTTTTGGCGGGAGCATCGTTTGCGCCACCAGATGTGCCTGGCAGACGCGAAGGGACGCCTCCCACCCCAGCGCCGACGGGCACTTGAGCGGCTTTTGGGGCGGCTGGATGAGTGGCTGCCGCGTACACCGCCTGCTTCTTTGTTGCATGGCGACCTCTGGGGGGGCAACTGGGTAGCGTTGGAAGATGGAACGCCCGCGTTGATTGACCCCGCCATCTACTACGGCGACCGTGAAACCGACCTGGCGTTCACGCACCTGTTTGGAGGGTTTCCCAGTGCATTCCACGATGCGTATACAGCCGCCTGGCCGCTTCCCCCCGATGCTGACGGGCGCCGTGATGTGTACAACCTCTACCATTTGCTCAACCATCTCAACCTGTTTGGTGAAGGGTATGGTGCACAGGTTGATCGTCTGTTGGCTCGCTATGTTGGGTGGTAAGGAGGCGTCCGTCTGCCACACGAACAAAAAGGGCGCTCACCCACGAGCGCCCTTTTTTTGTTGATAGTTGGTACTACACTTCGCGGGCATCCAACACATGGTCGCCCAAGGCTTCGAGTACATCCACAATCTGCTCTTTGGAAACCCCCCGCACCTTGACGAGCAAGTGGCGCTCGTCGGGCGTGTCTCCATAGAAGGTACCGACACTGACGATGTTGCCGCCTTGTTCGGCAATAGCGCTCGCCAGTTGAGCGAGCACCCCGCGGCGTTCAGGCACCTCGATCATCAACCGCAGGCCTGACTGCCCACCACCAAGCAATTCCACGAAGGCTTTGAAGATATCGGTTTCGGTGATGATACCGACGACGGCATCGTTTTCATCTACAACGGGCAGGCCGCCCACCTTGTTGGTGACCATCAGGTTGGCGGCTTCTTCGATGGGCGTATCTGGTGTGACGGTAATGACATTGCGCGTCATTAGCTCTTCGATTTTGAGTTGGGAGAGCAGGTAATTCATCTCCCAGACGGTCAGCGTCGTAGCAGGAGATGGTGAGGCATAGAGCAAATCACGTTCGGCGACAATGCCGATGAGGCGCCCCTTTTTGTTGACCACGGGCAGACGGCGGAATCCTTTTTCTTTCAGTAGCTGCATGGCATCGACGAATGACGTATCGGGCGTGATGGTGACGGCGGGGCTGGACATACGATCGCGAACGAACATGAGCGCATCCTCCTTGATTCGCTTGTTTGCATACGTTGCACGTATGACAGTATACGCCAGATGGACGTGATGCGCATCTTCCAGATGGTGAGGCTTAGGCTACCCATTTGGAGAGGCAGAGGCGATGTACGCACGATTGCTTGCAGCCTAGTGGCGGGAGGACATCTGCCTTGCAGGAGGAAACATGGCATCCTCGGCGGATCGAGAACGGCTGCGGCTTTGATTCTTCTGAAAAATATCGTTCGCTCACATATCGCTTTCAGTATCCTCGGCGGATCGAGAACGGCTGCGGCGCTCGACAGGTCATCCAGCCCCTCGCCAATGACCGTCTTTCAGTATCCTCGGCGGATCGAGAACGGCTGCGGCGTAAAGTATACTCGGCGAAGTACGTAGTACGTGGCTACTTTCAGTATCCTCGGCGGATCGAGAACGGCTGCGGCTTGTATCTTGATACTTTCAATATTTTGTTTTTTACGAACTTTCAGTATCCTCGGCGGATCGAGAACGGCTGCGGCAGTATTAAAGCGGCGGAAATTTTCGAATTGTAGCAACTTTCAGTATCCTCGGCGGATCGAGAACGGCTGCGGCAGAAACCACCGTCGGTTACGATAATTGCAATTTCCGACTTTCAGTATCCTCGGCGGATCGAGAACGGCTGCGGCCAAAGCACCTCGCCATTCTTTTCAACCACGAGA
>WFOS01000060.1 GCA_015487975.1 Ardenticatena sp. | reverse complement strand
CGGGCAAAGAAGCCATGGTGCTCGGTATGACAGGCCACAACCTCGCACCCCAGGGCGTGGAGCATATCCCCCCACCGAACAGCGCCGCCATTGCAGGCATCCAGCGCCACGCGCAGACGCGCCGCACGAATCGGCTCGACTGGGACAGCGTTCAGCACGGCTTGCATGTGTCGGCGGTGGGCTTCCTCTTGCCAGTGGCGCACATGCGGGATATCCGTCAACGGCAACCAGGCCCAGGCGGCACGTTCCACAATCTCGTGCAAGCGTTCCCAGACATCCAACGGAACGAAGCGTCCTTCGCCATCGACGAATTTCAGCCCGTTCCAGGGGAGCGGGTTGTGGCTAGCCGTCACCATGACACCAGCCGCAACCGTGATGTGGTGGGAGACGGTGAATTGCACGGTTGGGGTCAAGCTCAGCCCCAGGTCGAGCACGGCGCACCCACTGCTGAGCAGCGCACCCCGCACCAGATCGGCAATCATCGGGCTGGAACGCCGCCCATCGTAGCCCAGCGCCACAAGCGGGGTTCGCATGGCGCTGGTTTCACGCACCCACGTACCAAAGGCGCGGGCATACGCAAGGACTACCTCGGGGGTCAGATTGTCGGCTTCATCACCAATCGTGCCACGCAGACCAGAAATACCGAATTTGAGCGCCATCTGTTCTCTCGATGATTGGTTCGTTGGTTCACATGAGTTCTTTTTGCATGAGTTGCGCCAGCACGGCTTTCAACCGTTGGGGGTCATGGCGGGCAATGGCCATTTCACGCATGCGAATAGCGCCTGTTTCCGGGTCGCGATAGGGAATGAGTTGGGGGGTTTCAGTAATCAACGGAGCGGTCACCAGCACTGCCCCTTCCACCAGCACGGTTTGTTCGCCTGTGTCGGCAAAGACCAGGCGGCTAATGCCAGTCTCTTCATCGCGCAGGCGCACGGGTTCAGCACCTTCGAGGCGGTATTTTTCCAGGACAGCCTGGCTGATGGGGGTATCGTTGGCAATCACGTAGTCCACCGTCACCTGTGCCAATTGGCGCAGGATGGCAAGGTAGTCTTTCACCGAAAAGCCATCCGTCTTGCCGGGCTCGGTCATGATATTCGCCACGAAGACCCGCTTGGCCCCACTGTGATGCACGGCGCGGCGGATTTCGGGCAATGTGAGCGTCGGCAAGACATCCGTGTAGAGCCGCCCGGGGGCAATCACGACAAGTTCGGCTTCCTGGATGGCTTTCAACGCATCGGGGTTCACATCGGGGGGATAGTGGGCAAGCACATCGGCGGTCAAATGGCCGCGTGTTTCTTCCCACACCTTGATACGACGCACGTTGCGCGAGTAGAAGATGCGACGAATGGGCTTTTGGCGCACATCATGCTGGTTGATAGCGGTTGCCCCTTCCAGCAGGGTTCCGTCTTCCAGCTCTGCCCAGAGGCTGACATGTTCGCCAGTGGGGTAAATTACCTGCTTGCCGCTCAGGCCTAATTCATCACGCAGCAGTGAAACCAGATGCCCCCCCTCGTGCGAAGTCAAAATGACGGTAACGTAGACCGGTTCTTCCATCAACAGAAACGCCCGCACCACGGGAATCAAACCGGTACCACTGCCAATCACCACGACACGGCGGCCAATCGCCTGGCGCTTGCGTTCGTAGAAGAGGTCGGTCAACCCCAGGTTGTCGTCGGCATGTTCGGGTGCCAGGGTGGCCGCCAATTCATGGCTCAACGAGCGCCAGGCGTAGTATGTGGCTGCACTTCCCGAAAGCATGAAGAGAATGCCACGCAGCCATTCCGGCCCCCATGTGAAAGTTCGCTTGACGCGGTCAGGAATGGGCACAAAGCAGCTGGTGCTGTCCACCAGAAACTTGGCGCCAATTGTCGCCAAGGCAATCCCCTGAATCATCAGTGCCAATCGGCGCTTGAAGCCATATCCAGGTTTGAGATACTCGGTCCAGTTCTGTCGCTGCATAGATCACTCCACCGTTACGCTTTTGGCAAGGTTGCGAGGCTGATCGATATCACGCCCTAACGCACGGGCAGCGTAGTAGGCAATCAATTGCACCTGCACAGCCGCGGGCAAAACATGCAGGTAATCGTTGCTCTTCGGGATGGTGAGCACGTTCTCGGTGCCCAGCAATTGCACGACGCGCTCATCGCCTTCGGGCACAATGCCAATACACCACGCATCACGCGCCAACACTTCCTGCATATTCGAAACCATCTTGTCGTAGACGTGGCTTTGCGTTGCCAGCGCAACGACTGGCACGTCATGCTCAAGCAACGCCAGCGTGCCATGTTTCAGCTCGCCCGCGGGGTAGCCCTGCGCGTGAATGTAGGAAATCTCTTTCAATTTGAGCGCCCCTTCACGCGCAAGCGGTTCATCCAGGTTGCGCCCAATAAAGAATGCCACTGGCTTTTCCGCGATCCGTTCTGCGATGATGCGCGTCCTATCGGCGGTTTCCAGCACGCGGCGAATGGCATCGGCACTACGCCACAACCCTTGCCGCAATTGGCGCACCGTCTCTTGTGCTGATGGCGAAAGCGAGCGGTATTGCGCCATGTAGAGCAGCAACAAGTAAACGCCCACAATCTGCCCGATGAAGGCTTTGGTGGACGCGACCGCCACTTCGGGACCGGCGCGTGTGTAGAGCACCCCATCTGCCAGCCGTGCCACGCTACTACCGACAACGTTGGTGATGGCTAGCACACGGGCACCCTGCTCTTTGCCTTCGCGCATACTGGCAATGGTATCCGCCGTCTCACCCGACTGGCTGATCGCAATCACCCATTCGTTCTTTCCCAAAATGGGCTTGCGATACCGAAACTCAGACCCCACATCGACATCGACGGGAATACGCAAAATCTGCTCGAACGCATACTTGGCAATCACACCGGCATGATAGGCGGTCCCGCAGGCAACAAAGGTCAGACGTTCCACACGGCGCACATCCTCTGGTGTGATGTTGAGTTCGGGGATCTCGATGGGGAGACGGCTATCTTCGGGAACACGCCCCAGGAGCGTATCGGTCACCGTTTGGGGCTGTTCGTGCATTTCTTTGAGCATGAAGTGTTCGTAGCCACCTTTTTGGGCGACTTCGGGCGACCAATCCACCACAATGACGCGGCGGTCGTACAGGCGTTGTGGCTGCGTCGATTCCCGATAGCGCGTGATGATCACGTCATCTTTGGTGACGGTGGCAATTTCGCCATCTTCCAGCACGTAGATTTTGTTGGTGTAATGCAGCAAAGCGGGAATGTCGCTCGCAATGTGGTTCTCACCACGCCCCAACCCGATGATAAGCGGGGGATTATCCATTTTGGCAGCAACGATGCGATCTTCTTCGTCTTTGTGGACGACCAGCACCGCCATTGCGCCCACCATACGCTGCATTGCCAGGGCAACGGCAGTGGTAATGTTACCGTCGTAGTATTCTTCGATGAGATGCGCAATGACTTCGGTATCGGTATCGGAGCGAAACTCATGCCCCTTGGCAATGAGTTCTTGCTTCAACTCCCAGAAGTTTTCGACAATCCCATTTTGAACCACAGCAATGCGGCCAGAACAATCCAAATGGGGATGCGCATTGCGCGTACTTGGGGGCCCGTGCGTAGCCCAGCGTGTATGCCCGATCCCAACGCGCCCATGTGCCTTTTCGATGTCGATGCGCGCTTCCAGTTCTTCGACCTTGCCCTTGCACTTTTCCACATAAAAGTGCCCGTTTTCGGAGACGGCAATGCCCGCCGAGTCGTAGCCGCGATACGTGAGCATACGCAATTTGTCCATGAGAATGGGCAAGGCTTCCTTTTCACCAATATACCCAACAATTCCGCACATATCGTCCTCCACATATCTTCATACACTCACAAAACACGCGATTGTAGCCAGGGCTTCGAGGAACGGAAATGACACACTCCCCCACAGCATAGCGACGTTGGCGGGCACATCCAAACCCGACATCGACACAAACGTCGCGGTGAAAGCCACCGCGACGCATTGCGCCCATTTCAGGCGTGGGTCAATATTTCCTCGACAGCAATCACATCCCCCAGGATGGGGCGACACTCGGTATAGACGCCACGATACCGCGGGGGAAGCAAGTGTGCCAGGCGGCACATGGCGGCATCCGTCAACGCCTGCAAGATCTCGCGCGGTGGCCGCCGCTGTTCAGATTGCAACCAGAAGGGGCGCCCCACACGAATGTGGACTTCAGGGCGACGTAACCGCAGCCAGGCTTTGCGCCATCGTTCCTGCCCCCAAATGGCGACTGGTACGACGGGGACGTCGGCTTGCAATGCAAGCAGTGCCAGTCCTTCCTTCCCACGCAACAGACGATGCGTTGGACTGCGTGTGCCTTCAGGCGCCAGGTAGAGCACCTGCCCATCGCGCAACACACGCAACGCTTGTTTGAGCGCTCGAATATCCCCCACCCCACGCCGAATAGGGAATGCACCATACCAGCGCACAATCTGACCAATGATCGGTTTCTCGAAGTTCTCGATTTTCGACATCATCACGACTTCGCGCGGGATATACGTGCCAACGAGTGGCGGATCGAGAAATGACATGTGATTGCTTATCAGAATGAACGCTCCCTCGCGCGGAATATGGCGAAGCCCTTCGACGTGAACACGCAACAACACGCGAAAAACGATATGGCGCAAGAGCCAATTGGCAATATGGTAGAAACGCGGAAGATAACGCTGCATGATAGTCCTCACCAACATTCACCATGTGTCCAGCGAAGCAACGCCTCACCTTGCGCCCGCACCCGTAAAGGCTGATGCCTCATCACGAAAGTCGCAATCCCAGCACAGCCGCCATGCGGTGCAAGGCTTCTTGCGCCAGGCGCACATCACGCCCCTGTTGGGCGGCTTCTCGGATGGCACGTGCAACTTCCAGCACGGTTTCGACAGCCACGGGTGTATTGAGGTCGTCATCGAGCGCTGCGGTAAAGCGTCGTTCGTCCTCGTACACGTCCAGCGGCTCCCCCATGCCAGAGGGCATATGCGCCGCCTCGGCGAGCATCGTTGCCCATGCCTGTGCTTCTTCCTGTTCGGCGCGGTTCCATTCCCATGCTTCACGGTAGTGATGACGAATGAGATTGAGACGAACGGCATCCGGCGAAAAGCCTTCTTCCAACAGGTTGCGCACCAACACCAGATTGCCCAGCGACTTGGACATCTTCTCGCCATCTTTACGCACCATGGCGATATGCATCCAGTAGCGCACAAATGGGCGCTGCCCCGTAAACTTTTCACTTTGCGCGATTTCGCACTCATGGTGTGGGAAGAGCAAATCGGCGCCACCACCATGAATATCGATCGACGCCCCCAAAAACTTCATGCTCATCGCCGAGCATTCGATATGCCAGCCGGGGCGTCCGGGACCCCAGGGGCTTTCCCACGTTGGTTCACCTGGTTTTGCCGCTTGCCAGAGTACGAAATCGAGTGGGTCGTCTTTGTTGGGGTCGTTGGGGTTGTTGCCACGCTCATTGGCGATGGTCAGCATCTCGTCGTAGTCCAGGCGGCTCAGCTTGCCGAATTCGGGATCGGCGTGCACGCGAAAATAGACATTGCCATTGCGCTCATAGGCAAAGCCGCGGCGCAACAAATCTTCCACAATGCGGATGATTTCGGGAATGGTCTCGGTCGCTTTGGGGTAAAAATCGGGCATGCGCACGTTCAAATCACGCAAGTCGCGCAAAAAGGCCTCGGTGTGCATACGCCCCAGTTCATCCCAGGGCATACCGACTTCGGCGGCCTTGCGCAGAATGTCGTCGTCGATATCGGTGACATTTTGGGTGTACCGCACGGTGTAGCCTTTGGCTTCCAGATGGCGGATGAGCACGTCGAATGAGAGATACGTGAAGGCATGCCCCAGGTGGGTGGTGTCGTAGGGTGTCACGCCACAGACGTAGAGCGTTACCGTTTTGCCAAAGACGCGAAAGGGTTCTTTGCGCTGTGTCATGGAGTTGTAGAGTTTCATCGCCACTTCCTCGTGTGCTGAGAGATTAGGAATTGGAGCTTTGGAGATTGGGTACCAAGGACACCTGTATCGTATCAAGAGCTGGGATTTTGGCGAATGGAAGAAGGTGTGAATGTCAGGAATGGCGCAGCGCATCTTCGAGGGCAGCACGCATCACGTCGAGGGGGGCCGGATGGCCTGTCCATTGTTCGAAGGCCGCCGCCCCCTGGTGCAAGAGCATCCCCACACCATCGACGGGACGTGCGCCTGCATCGGCCGTCAGCCGCAACAAACGCGTCTGGCGCGGGGTGTACACCAAATCGTTGACAGTGAGGTGCGCAGGAAGACGAACCCCTTCTGGGAGCGGCACGGCTTCTGTGTGAGGCACCATGCCAACGCTGGTTGCATTGACCAGCAACGACACCGTTTCGAGCGTGGTTTGTACGGCTTGTCGTGCAAAGGGAACGAGACGCGGCGGCGTATGCCCCACGCCTTGCATAGCTTCCGCCAGGGCAATGGCACGCGCTTGGGTGCGGTTGGTCAGCCACACGTTGGCACCAGCACGCAACAGGGCATAGACGACAGCACGCGCGGCGCCACCAGCCCCAATCACCAACGCCTGTTGCCCCCGTGGCTCGAACCCCGCTTCGCGCAACGCCCGCAGAAAGCCCTCGGCGTCGGTATTTTCGCCCATTAAGCGCCCATCACGATTGAGGATGGTGTTCACAGCGCCAATGGCACGTGCCGTCGGGCTCACCTCGTCCAAAAAGGGCACCACGGCTTGTTTGTGCGGCACGGTCACATTACAGCCAGCGAATCGTAAAGCACGTATGCCCCGCACAGCGTCGCCCACATCTTCGGGGACGACGGGGAGCAGCAAGTAGTGCCAGTTGAGCCCCAACGCGCGAAAGGCAGCGTTGTGCATGGCGGGCGAACGGCTATGCGCCACAGGCCAGCCAATCAACCCGACGTAGGTGGGGGCCCCCTGTTCAGACATGGTGCGCTTCCCCCAGCAACGTCGCGATGAAATTGGGGAAACTATCTGCCATCACCTCAGCCCCATGCACGGTTGTGGGGCCATCGGCGATAAGTGCCGCCACGGTCAACGCCATCGCCAGACGATGATCACCATGACTATCAACGACAGCGCCGCGCAGTGGTGTCGGCCCTCGTACCATGAAGCCGTCCGCCAACGGTTCGATCTCCGCGCCCATTTTGCGCAGTTCGCGAGCGACATTGCCAATGCGATCGGTTTCTTTCACGCGCAATTCGGCGGCATCGCGCACAATCGTTTCCCCTTCTGCTTGCGTGGCCGCCACGGCGATGATGGGAAACTCGTCGATGGCACGCACCACAAGGTCACCGTCGATGGTGGTGCCATGCAATGGCTGATGCTGCACGATCAGGTCAGCAGTCGGTTCGATGGCGTCTGCCCGCACGTTGTCGAGCGTCCAGGTGGCACCCATGCGTTGCAAAATGTCGAGAATGCCAGTGCGTGTCGGGTTGATACCGACATCCACCAGGCGCAGGGTGCTCTTGGGAACAAGCAGGGCTGCCACGATGAGAAACGCTGCCGAGGAGATATCGGCGGGAACAACGAATGGGCTTCCATCGGGAGCAGTCAGCGGATGCAGTGCGGTGCGAAGTGAGTGCACACGCACGGTATTGCCATCGATGTGCACGGGAGCCCCCATCGCAGACAACATGCGCTCGGTATGGTCGCGGGCTGGGCCTGGCTGGGTGATGATGGTCTCACCCTCGGCATAGAGGCCAGCCAGCATGAGGGCACTTTTCACCTGGGCGCTCGCGATGGGCATGTTGTAGTGAATGGCGTGCAATGGCGCCCCGCGAATGGCGAGTGGTGCCAGGTTGCCGCCATCGCGTCCATCGATGGAAGCGTCCATACGTCGCAGCGGCTCGGCAACACGCCGCATCGGGCGGCGGCGCAAGGCCTCGCGCCCGGTCAGCACGCTGAAAAAAGGCTGCCCAGCCAGCAAACCGCACAAGAGGCGCATGGTCGTGCCTGAGCCGTCGCAATCGAGCACATTGTCGGGTTCACGCAAGCCATGTACGCCAACCCCATGCACGCGGATACGGGTTGGCATGGCTGGGTCGTGCTCCACCGGCACACCCAGCGCACGCATCACGTGCAGCGTCGCGTAGCAATCAGCCGCTGGCAACCAGCCAACAACATCGGAAACGCCTTCGGCGAGTGCGCCCAGGATGAGCGCTCGATGTGAGATGGATTTATCACCGGGGACACGTCGTGTCCCCGTGAGTGGATGGTCGAGTGGATGAATCGTCACTGTTTGCATGGTCAGGTACTTTCTCGCTCACTTGGTAGATTCAGGATCGATGTTTGCTGTCTGCCCACGCACGCCGCAATGCCGCCAATGTTTCCAACCGCGCCTGCAACGCGGCTTCATCTTCTATGGCTAGCAGGGTACTCAGCGAGCGCAAGGCATCGATAGAAGCTTCGATCGCGTCGAGCACAGCATCACGGTTGGTCAGCAAGATATCGAGCATCATGCGACTGTTGCTGGCGGCCAGGCGGCTTGTATCGCGAAAGCCCGACGACGCAAGGTGGGCTGGTGCCTCGTTGGATGTTTCCAGAGCTGCCGCAACCAGCGCAACGCTGAGCAAATAAGGTAGATGGCTGACCAGTGCAACGGCCTCATCGTGCTGCGCCGCATCCAGCCAAAGTGGGCGCGCGCCTAAGGCACGGGCAATCGTTTCGGCGATGGCACGTGCAGGCGCATCGGTACGCTTGGTCGCGCATAGTGCGAACGGGGCTTGCTCGAACAATGTTGCTTCGGCATGGTGCAAGCCCGCCACCTCTTTGCCACACATGGGATGCCCCCCCACCGCTCGCACATGGGGGGGCAAATGGTTCATACGCGCCACGATGTCGCGTTTCGTGCTCCCCAAATCGAGCACAAGGGTGCCAGGGCGCAATGTCGGGGCAATTTCATCCAGCAAGTGTAGGATAGCGCGTACCGGCGCCGCCAGGACCACTACATCAGCATCTCGCACGGCATCGTGGGGGTCGCTTGCTGCCTGTTCGATGACGCCATCGGTCACAGCGCGCACCATCACGTCGCGTTGTGGGTCGTAGCCGATGATGAACGCGGCCAACCCAGCACGACGGGCGGCGAGTGCAAACGAGCCGCCCATCAATCCCAATCCAACAATCGCCAGTTGCGTAAAAGGTGTCATGGCCGCTTCACGGTCTGTTGCGTTGCATTCCCCCACATTCGCCCGCGGTTTGCCAATCAGGCCGCGATGTGCGCTGCTGCATCACGAGAGCGCAACACCTGCCGCCCAAGCGCATTGGCGATGCGTTCGACGTCATCCATCAAGAGCGCAAAGTTTTCGGGGGTGAGCGATTGCCCCCCATCAGACCACGCATGCGCTGGGTCGGGGTGTACCTCGATAATCAAGCCATCCGCGCCTGTCGCCACGGCACCACGGGCAACGGGTGTCACGTATTGCCATTTCCCAACACCGTGGCTGGGGTCGGCAATCACGGGCAGGTGAGTCAACTCTTTCAAGACGGCAATCGCATTGAGATCGAATGTGTTGCGCGTCATTTTTTCGTAGGTGCGAATGCCCCGCTCACAGAGCATCACCTGGTAGTTGCCTTCGCTGAGGATGTATTCTGCCGCAAGCAACCACTCTTCGATAGTAGCGCTCAACCCACGTTTGAGCAACACAGGCTTGTTCGTGCGTCCCACAGCACGCAAAAGCGGGTAGTTTTGCATGTTGCGTGCGCCAATTTGCAAAATATCGGCATATTCGCACACCAGGTCAAGATCTTCGACACCCATCACTTCGGTGATGATGGGCAAGCCGGTTTCTTCACGCGCTTCGGCCAGGTATTTGAGCCCTTCTTCCCCAAGCCCCTGGAAACTGTATGGGGATGTACGCGGCTTGAAGGCCCCACCACGCAGAATGGTTGCCCCGGCGGCTTTGACAGCGCGTGCCGTTTCCAGAATTTGCTCACGCGATTCGACCGAGCAGGGGCCCGCCATCACGACAACAGCATCGCCACCGATTTTCACGCCGTCGATGTCGATGATGGTATCTTTTTGCTGGAAATCACGGCTGGCCAGTTTGTACGGGCGCAAGACACGCATGGCATCCTCCACTCCGGGCAATGCCGTCCATTGTCGAGGGTCCAGATGGCGTTCGTCGCCAATTACACCGATGATGGTCCGTTCTTCACCACGTGAAAGGTGGGCGCGTAGGCCTTGTTCTTCGATGAGGTTGAGCACTTCGCCGATTTGGGCTGCCGTTGCATGTGCTTTCATGACGATGATCATATGAGTTCCTCCTGTTTGGTGTGGATTGTTTGTTGTTGGGTTTGTTCCGATGCAGCCGCATATGCCAGACAACCGTCCAGCACGGTTGGGGACGGTTGCAGAAAACACGTTCGAAGGTCTGCTTGGCATAATGCCTGTTCCAGGCTCTGTCCGACGATGGGGTGCAGGTCGAGCGCCTGTCCGGCGATGAAAAGAGCCGGACGCTCCGCACCCAAGCGGTGCAAGCCAAGTTGAATATGCCGAGCAAGCACGCGCCCCAGGCGTTCCAGCAGCTGATGTGCTGCCGCATCACCATCGTGGGCGGCACGTGCAACCGCAGGGGCGGCAGCGGCCAGTTCCTCAGGCATGTGCGCCTGGGTCAACCAGTCAGCCAAGGCGTCGGCATCGGGTGTGTCGAGCGCTGTGCACAGATGGGTGGCGAGTGGCGAATGGCGGTTGGCATAGAGTGCGTCGAGGGCGGCATCGCAGGCGTGGCGAACGAGTGAGGGGAGCAGGTCGGGCCAATCAGCGGGAGCGGGGGTGACCAGTGGGGTGTCAGTGTGTGAAAGCCATACATGCGCATCGAGCGTGAGATCGGCCAGAGCGACAAGCGCAGGGATGGGTCTGCCAAGCGCATGATGGCGTGCCTGAGGGCGCGAGAGCATGTGCACACATTCAGCGTGCCAGCCATAGCGGTCGCCCAGCATTGTCGTCAGAAGGTCACTGGGCGGCTGTTCCAACCCCAGTACCACAGTACGCACAAGCGAAGGATGAACGGGGCGGGGACGGGCTTCCAGCAGCATGGCGTCCAACGTATCGAACAACCGCGAGGCCACCAGGTCGCCTTGCGTCGTCCAGAGTGAATGCGTGGAGCGATGTTGGCTCAACACCGCCCCTTGCGCATCCACCAGAGCAGACGTATACCCCAGGCGATGCGCTTCCAGCACTAGCCGCAATGGCCCTAACGGCGCAGGGTCCAGGGCCTCATCGGGGAGCGGGGGGAGCGGCACAGTGGCTTCGATGGCACGGTCGGGGCGCAGATGGCGTGCCCCCCGGATGTAGATATGGCGGATTTCATGCTGCTTGCGCGTTGTGTTCCACTGGATGAGCACACGAATACAGCGCGGTAATGCGCCCGGCACTTCCATTTCATGCGTGCAGAGCAAGGCAGCATCATGCCACCCCATTTGGCGCAACGCAAGCGCCGGAAACGTCGCGTTCACATCGCGGGTCGTGCTGAAAATGACACAGGCCACATCCTCTTGCCGAATACCGTTGGCCAGAATCATGCGCTGCAACAATTCCCGAGTTGCCTCGAGAACGGCTTCTTTGGTATTCGCTTCGACCGTTGTTGCCCCACGGACACCCCGACACACCTTCATAGCCTTGCTCCTTTGGTTGATGGACAAACAAAAAAGCGTGGAGCCGGCTGCTCCACGCTTTTGGTCCCAATAAAGGGGGGTCAGGTCGTACGATGCGGCGCGTCGCAGCCGGGCGCTTCCCAGCGCCAGCCAAAATAAAAGGAAAAGTACGCGCCGCCAAACAGACCATCACGCCCAGCCATCTGGCTGTGCTGCGGAAGGAGTGTCGCATTGGCGATGATGGTTCGTTTCGACATAAAACCTGACGCTCATTTTCATTTCACAGGTGTGCGTACTATACCAAAGGGATTTGGCAAAGTCAATAGGGGACACAACGAATTCGCCCAAACGGGTACCGCTGGACACCCAAAAGCCCCCGCCGGAGCGGGGGCTTCGGTTGGGCGGCATCACCGTTGGCAACCTAGCGGCTCACCTCCGGCGATGCCCACGTGCACCGACAAGAATTATGATCCATGGGCATCACCTCCTTTTCTAAAAGATAGCAAACGGTACGAGATGAATCGGAATAATTCGGAAGTGATGCACACCGGTGCACGATGGGGACATTATGGCACACATGACATGTATCTGTCAACAGACGCGCACCTGGTGATTACCCAGATCTCTGCACGGCGAGTGGATGAGGTGCGCAAGGGATACGAAAGCACCCCGCCTGACCTCGAGAGGCACGCATGCTTGACGTTACTTCGAGGCGCGACGCACCTGCCAGGTGCGTCGCGCCTCCTAAGGCAGCGTTCTCCAGCGGTGAGCAGGCGTTCCAGGGGAACTGGCTGG
>WFOS01000059.1 GCA_015487975.1 Ardenticatena sp. | reverse complement strand
GCCCCAAGACCATCAGCACCGGCGTGATGGTGTGGTACCCGAAACGCAGCACCTCGGCCACCAACCACCCGTCTGTTTCCAGACCGACGGTTCCAGCGTAGCAAGGGATACAAACACACCCCGCCTAACCTCGAGAGGCACGCACGCCTGATGGTACTTCAAGGAGCGACGCACCTGGCAGGTGCGTCGCTCCTCCTGAGCTGAAGGCGGCGTTCTCCAGCGGTGAGCAGGCGTTCCAGAGGAACTGGCTGGAAGCGGTGATGGCCCCACCAGGCTTAGGCTGCCCGGTAGGTGCGCCACAATACGCCCTCTTCGGGGCCTGGGCGCCTCTGGCTTGCCTTTTCCAGGCTCCGTCTCGTCTCTTCCCACCCCCACCACGTTTTGGGTCATCACCAGCACCAGCCACCTTGACACCACCTTTCGCCGTGTGGTATGCTCCTGCCACATCGGCACCACCACTGCCACAACCACACACCAACGACGGCTCACAACCATGCCAGAACCAACCACGACTCAGGCGTATTGGATCGCTTTCAACCACGTCTCCGGCATTGGCCCTGCCAAAGTGCGCCGCCTGCTCACCCACTTCGGCTCACTCGAACACGCGTGGGAAGCCAATCCCGGCGAACTTGCTGCCGCAGGGCTGGACCGCCGCGCCATCGAACAGCTCCTGGCGACACGGCGCACATTCTCCTTCGAGAAAACCCTGACACGCCTCGACCGCCTGGGCATTACCGTGCTCACGTGGGACGATGATGCCTACCCCGCCCGCCTGCGCACCATCCCATCTTCGCCTCCCGTGCTCTACCTGCGTGGCACACTCACCCCCGAAGACGATTGGGCACTGGCGGTCGTTGGCACGCGGCGTATCACCCGCTACGGCCAAGAAGTAACCCGCCGCCTTGTCGAGCCGCTGGCCGCCGAAGGGGTCACCATCGTCAGTGGGTTGGCGATTGGTGTGGATGCACACGCCCACCGTACCGCCCTCGATGCGGGGGGGCGTACCATCGCCGTCCTCGGCAGCGGGGTCGATCAGATTTACCCCGCCTCGAACCGTGCCCTGGCACGTCGCATTCTCGACCACGGGGCGCTTGTCAGCGACTATCCGCCTGGAACCCCGCCCGAACCCAACAACTTCCCCCCACGCAATCGCATCATCAGCGGCCTGGCACTCGGAGTGCTCGTCGTCGAAGCAGGGAAAAAAAGCGGCGCCCTCATTACCGCCAACTATGCCCTCGAACAGGGACGCGATGTGATGGCAGTGCCTGGCAGTATCCTCAGCGCCCAAAGCCGCGGCACCAACCGTCTCATTGCCGAAGGGGCGACTCCCATCTGTTCCGCCGACGACATTCTGCAAGCCCTCAATCTCGAATGGCTCGATACCCAACGCGCCGTCCAACGCATCGTCCCAGAAAACCCCATCGAACAAGCCATACTCGACGCTCTGCGCGAGGGGCCCATGCATGTAGACGACCTGGGCCGTGCGCTCGATTTGGACGCTGCTACACTTACAAGTACACTCGTTTTTCTCGAACTGAAAGGACATGTACGCGCCGTTGGGGGAATGACGTACGTGCGCGTACGCTAGCATCATCAGAAAAAAAGAACGAGGGACGCCTATGCCGACAAGCACACTCTATGCACTCATCCTGGCCGGTGGCGTGGGAACGCGCCTGTGGCCGCGCAGCCGCAGCCAGACCCCCAAGCAGCTGCTCCGCCTCACAGGCGAACGGTCGCTGCTGCAAATGACCGTTGACCGCGTGCGCCCTCTCCTGCCACCCAACCGCATCTTCGTCATGACCAATCGCGAATACGTGGACGCTATCCGCGAACAAGTGCCCGACATCCCCGCCGACCACATCATCGGTGAACCAGCCATGCGCGGCACAGCACCCGCCATTGGGCTGGGGGCGGTGCTGATCCAGCGCCTCGACCCCAATGCCACCATGGCATCGCTTCACGCCGACCACTATTTTGCCGACGAAGAACAATTCCGCCGCGCGCTCGTTGCCGCCACGGCCGTCGCTCAGGAGGGCTGGCTTGTCAATCTTGGCGTGCGCCCCACCTACCCCGCAACCGGCTACGGCTACGTCGAACTTGCCGAGGAACTGGGTATCTTCGACGAGCACCCCGCCTACCGCGTGCTCCGCTTCAAAGAAAAGCCCGACCTCGAAACCGCACGCCACTTTGTTGCTTCTGGGCGTTTCCTCTGGAACAGTGGCATTTTCTGCTGGCGTGTGGACACCATCCTGGACGAATTTGCCCGCCATCTGCCCCAACACACCGCAGCGCTGGAACGCATCGCTGCTGCCGTCGGAAGCGCCGAAGCCGCCGACGTCCTCGAACGCGAGTGGCTTGCCCTGCCCGACGAAACAACCATCGACCACGGTATCATGGAAAAGGCCGAACGTGTCGCGACAGTTCCTCTGGCAGCTGGCTGGAACGATATCGGGAGTTGGGATAGCCTGGCCCAGCTACTTGACCAGGACGAAGCGGGCAACCACATCGAAGGCGACACGCTGGTGATTGACGGCAAGCGCGTTTTCGTGCAAAGTGAAGGACGCTTCACCGCGATCATCGGGCTCGAAGACCTGATCGTCGTCAATACACCTGACGCAACGCTCATCTGTCGCGCAGGTCAGAGCCAGGATGTGAAGCAGGTTGTCAAGTGGTTGAAGCAACACGGGCGCACCGAGTTGCTCTGAAAACGAGAAGACGCAAAAACACGAGGATGGCTCATGTACGAAGACGGGTGGGTCTCTGATGAATCAGGGTTCGACTTCGTCGAACGCTTTCGTCGCGTTCTGTTCGACCCAACAAGCAGCCCCGAAGAACAACGCGAAGCCGCGCGTATTCTGGTGCAAATTGGCACCGACGACGCCGTGGACGCCCTCCACTGGTTCATAGAGCATGGTGAAAGCGATCTGGCGTTCGACATCCAATTGGCGCTGCGCGAAATCGAATCGCAATCCATCGAAGGCGAACCCGATTGGGAAACACAAAACCGCTTGTTCGAACACATCGTCAGCCACGCCCAAGGGCTGTTCACGATTCTCGGGCATGGTACCGATCGTTACACCTGGATCGATGCCCTTGCCGAAAGCCTCTCCCTCGAAGGGCATGATATCATCGAAGGCGCCCGCGCCATTCTGCGCTACAACAACCACCCTATCGAACTGCTGCCCATCGACTTGATTGTAGACGGGTTGGCAATGGTCTACTTCTGGACCCTCGAAGACGATCTCAACGCCATCACCTGGTATCGTGAAAACGGTTTGATGCTGCCCGACGAGGCCGATGAAGGTCCCATGGACCCGCTCGATGAATGCTACACGCGACTACGCACAGCCGACCTCTTCATGGGGGTTCTATTGAACGTCAGTGGCAACCACTTGACATTCGATGTCGTTTATAACAATTTTTATCGGCGGCCATTTCCTCACGTGGAATACATCTTATCCGTGCCGCCCCACCAACGCCGACGGCGATGATACCCTTGTTGGCGTCACCAGAAACGAGCCAAGTCAGAAGGTGTGAACGACGTGAGCGAGCCCATTCAAGCCTACTGTATGAAATGCAAAACCAAGCGGGAGATGCAAAACCCGCAACCCGTTTTCACCCAAAATGGACGGCCGGCCACACGTGGCACCTGCCCGGTGTGCGGTACGACGCTCTTCCGTATGGGCGCAACCCCCGCCCACGAG